>JBDTMK010000203.1:0-6185 GCA_039934315.1 Pyrinomonadaceae bacterium
TGAAGGTGCCCTTGGAATTCGCGCGTCTTTTGAACGCCCAGGTTTTCAACACGGGTGCCGATGACGTGATCCAGGCTGCGGACGCCCTTGAAGCGTGGCTGACACTACTCGTTGGTGAAACCGAACCGCTTTCCGAAAGTCGCACGCTCAGCTTACTCGACCAGATCTCCGAGCTTGAGGTTGCCCTATACGATCATAAAGCAGTCGATCTCACGGCTGCGGTAGACGTCGGGTATTTTATCGACGAGTCCTTCGAGGTCTTGCGTGCAACCAAGAACCCTTCCACCGAACGGGTACCTTTCAGCAATAAGCAAAGCGAGGATCTGGAAGCGGATTCCGAGCTTCTCGAGGTTTTCAACGAAGAAGCTGCGGCCCTCTTACGGAGCTTCAAGTCGAACCTGGAAATCCTTTCCGCTCGTCCGAAAGATCGCGACGCTCTTTGGGAGATCAAAAAGAGCGCTCACACATTCAAAGGGGCGGCAGGGATTGTCGGCCTCAGAAAACTGTCCGATCTTGCGCATCGGGTCGAAGATCTGCTTGAGCAGATCTCCGAGAAGAACGCCGATCTGAACGTCCATCTAGTCGGTCTGCTGCTGAACGCGGCCGAATGCCTCGAGTCCTTCGCAAGTGACGAGAGCTCGTTGGAGATCGATGCCAAGATCGAATCCCTATACCGGGAATTCGCCAAAGCCCTCGGCGAGATAGCACAGGCGGACTCGAACCCCGAAGAGCGACCGGCCTCTTCTTCCCTCGGGCAGGACGCGCCGAAAAGGCGCTCCACGGACGCTTTCGCGGCGCCTCGAAAGAACAATTCGATAGTTCGCGTCTCACTGGATCGGCTCGATGAACTCGTCGTAACGATGCGTGATCTGTTAGGCAGCCGTAGCGCGTTCGAACACCGACTCGCCGAGCTGGAACAACAGCTTGAGGAGTCGCATAACAATACCCTTCGACTCTTGGAGGCTTACGGAAAGAGTGAGTCGCTGAAGAGCGAGAGCGGATTCAAGTGCCCCGATACCGCGGACTCGCGGGCGGCAGCGTACGAGCTCGCCGAAGCGGTGAAGGACGCGGCGTTGATCAATTCCGCGTTCGATAACGTGAGGACCAATCTAGAAGCGCTCTACGACAGCCAGTATTCAACGATCGACGAACTGCAGGAGCGTCTTCTTAAACTGCGGCACGTGGAATTTGGTTCGATCTCAAATCGACTGCAGCGAACCGTCCGGGTGACATGTGACGAAGAGGATAAAAAGGCCGAGGTCCTCATCGAGAACGGCACGTTTGAAGTCGACACGCAACTTATCGACGCCTTGATTGAGCCACTGCTCCACTTGCTCAAAAACGCGGTCGTACATGGTATCGAGAATCCGGAAACGCGGCGCATACTCGGCAAGCCCGAATCAGGAAGGATCACAATTCGGGTTAGCAACAAAGGCGAGCATACGGTCTTGTCTGTTACCGACGACGGACGTGGGATAGCCTTCATGCCGCTACTGGAAAAGGCCGTTGTTTCTAATCTCATCAGCCGCTCCGAGGCCGAACAGATGACTTCGCGAAAGATCTGCGAACTCATTTTTCTTCCTGGCCTGACAACCGCCAAAAAGTTAAATCTGAACGCAGGCAGGGGCGTCGGCATGAGCATCGTTCGAGATAGCATTGCAGCAGCGGGGGGAACGATATCGATCGAAACCTGGCCGCAGAAGGGCACAACTTTTACTGTCCGTATCCCGCGTCCTTTCGCGAATCAAACGGCGGAAACCTCGCATGGCGATGCAGCCTTTGGAAGCGCGTCGGGCAAGATCCGAGTCATGATAGTGGATGATAGCCCGAGCGTTCGATTAAATACGTCACGGGTTGTAGAGAAGGCGGGTTGGTCCGTTGAAACGGCCAAGAACGGGATCGACGCTTTGGAAAAACTAAAATTATTGCCCTTGCCAAACGTAATCCTCTCCGATATCGAGATGCCGCGAATGGGCGGATTCGAATTCCTCGCTGCGTTGCGCGAAGCCGAATCACTAAAAGATATTCCGATCATTTTTATCAGTTCAAGAACAGCTGATGCCGATAAGCAGCAGGCTTCGACCGCCGGGGTGGCAGCTTATCTTACGAAACCGTACGACCAGGTCCAGTTACTGGAGCTGATCAACAAGCTGACCCTGAACACTGAATTTGCAGGGTTTGAATAGCTCGCCTTACGATTTGGGTGGTGAGCTCGGCCTGATCTCGATCTTGCTCGGAAGTGCCCGGCGATCGAAACTTAGAAGATCAATCACAACCTCCGCTATATCGTTCGGCTGGAGCTGCCATGACTTTGCGTCGCTCGCGGTGTCGCCTCCGAAGTCCGTGTTCACGCTTCCGGGACAGATGTAACTGACCTTGATGTTGTCATGCCGGACCTCCTGCATCAACGCTTCCGAAAATCCGTTTAGCCCGAACTTCGATGCGTTATAAGCAGCCATGCGAGCATGTGCGTTCTGTCCGGCCAGCGATGATATGTTGATAATGTAGCCGCCGCCCCGTTTCTTTAAGAGCGGTATTGCGTGATGGCAGATATAGAAGGCTCCAAACAGATTCGTTTCGAGAGTTTGTCTAAACTCTTCCGAACTCGTCTCTTCAACAGTTCGGCCAAAGTAACCAACGCCGGCGTTGTTGATAACAAAATCCACACCGCCGAATACACGGACACACTCGGTTAGCATTGCCTGGACTTGATCCTCGCTTCGGACGTCGCAGATTGTACCGGAAATCTTGCCCATTTTGGACAACCGCTCAACGGCGATGTTCAGATCCGCCTTGTCACGTCCGCAAATAAAAACCGCTGATCCATTCTGCAGCAGAGCTTCGGCAACCGCATAGCCTATCCCTTTGGCACCGCCCGTAACGATGGCGGTCTTTTGGTCCAATCGGTTCACCTTATTTCTTCTCGGGTCTAAAATCTTTCAGAGTTTGATTCTTGCCGAACTTGATCTTCGCCGCGTCGTTTCTGGACAGCTCCTTCCAAACGATCGTTAGGCCGCCATTTTCATCCTCACCGAGAACGCGGAAAAGGACGACAATATCGAGCCGCTTGTCGAACGTAAGGCTCAAAAACATCATCTCGTTTGATGTCGTTTGTTCCGACAGGGGCTTCAAACTGTTTTCGAGACGATACGCGATCATACGCAGCGCATAGGTAACGTTCTGTTGCGGTCCAAGACCGTCAGCATAGTGGTAGCCGCTCGAATCGACGCCGGTCTGAAATTGATGCGCATGCTCGGCTGCGAGCTTTGGATCGACGTCGGGCTCGAGAGATGTAAGAAACTTTAAGGCCGGGTGGGACAACTCGATATTTTCGATCGGTTCGTCGCCGATGGCCGTGAAGACTCCTTGTGAAAAGAAGCTGCTGCTCGAGAGCCGATCGTTTGTGAAGCGAATGTCATGATAGACCTCGTCGCTATAGCTATTCGTCCGGAACGTAAAGGAGGAGCTCAATGCAACATATCGCTCACACTCTTGCGTCACCTTCACGACCTGCTTAGAGATACAGCCGAGGTCAGGAAACAACTTAAAAATACCGGTGTGCTCTTGTTTAAGAAACCCGCTGTATTTTTCCAGATTCGCCGCTGAAACCCGACGCACTTTCAATACGTGTTCACGCTGCTCATCCGAAAGCTTCGGTTCTACAGGCATGCCTTTCGGTTGGCGTGTGGCGAGCTCGAGCCTCCGCTCAAGCGTATGCATGTCCGACATCCGGCGGGAAAGCTCAGCGTCCGAGCGGTCACGCGCCCTGTCCGAAGAGCTTCTGGAATTGCCGATGGGTGCTAGCTGGGCAGTTGAGGAGGCGCAAAATACGAGGACGGAAAGGAGGACCGCGCAAAAATATGAGCTTCGCATTACTTTTTCCTCTCGGTCGGATCGACCGCTCTCACGAAGGAGTTGCTCCGGGTCTCGTTCAGCTACCCAGTAAGCCGGCGTTTCAGCACATCGTTCACAATTTTCGGATTCGCCTTCCCCTGCGAAGCCTTCATCACTTGTCCGACGAAAAAGCCGAACAATTTTTCGTTGCCGCCGCGATACGCCGTAACCTGATTTTGATTACTTTCAATGATTTCGTCAACGAGTTTTTCGATCGCCGGTCCGTCGGATATCTGCTCGAATCCCTTGTCCTTTATGACCTGCTCCGCACTACTTCCCGATGAGAACATTTCAACCAGCACTTCTTTCGCCTGGTTGTTGTTTATGGAGCCCGAGCCAAGTATCTTTATCAGCTCCGCCAGATTTGCTGCCGACACCGGAGACTCGGCAACCGACCTCCCGGAGTTATTCAGCTCGCGCGTGAGCTCTGACAAAATAAAGTTCGCAGAAACTCTTGGATCGCCCGATTCTTTAGCCGTGGTTTCGTAAAAACTTGCCAAGTCGCGGTCGGCCACTATTTGCGACGCGTCGTGGAATGAAAGACTGTACTCGCCCATCAAACGGTCGCGCATTACATCCGGCAGCTCCGGCATATCACGCTTTACGGCTTCGATAAATTCCGCCGTGACCTTGAGCGGCTGAAGATCGGGCTCGGGAAAGTATCGGTAGTCGTGTGCATCCTCTTTCGATCGCATGACGCGTGTCTGATTGTTCTTCTCATCCCAGAGGCGAGTCTCTTGTGTTACTCCTTCGCCGGATTCGTGAGCGGCGAGCTGCCGCTCGATCTCAAACTCGATCGCCTTCTGCATGAACCGTACCGAGTTCAGGTTCTTGAGCTCGACCTTGTTGTTAAATGCGCTTTGGCCGATCTCACGGACCGAGACATTTGCTTCACACCGCAAATTTCCCTTCTCCATGTCGGCATCGCTGGCTCCTACCCACTGCAACACGCGCCGCACATGGTTGACATAGTCGTACGCTTCCCACGAGCTACGAAAATCCGGAGCAGTCACGATCTCCCCGAGCGGCGTTCCTGCGCGGTTGAGATCCACGTAAGAAAATTTGTCCACATCGGGTAGTCCTTCATGGACGTTCTTTCCCGCGTCTTCCTCAAGATGCATGCGCTCAACATTGATCGTCATCGGCTTCCATTCGGAGGCACGCCCCGTTTCGTCGCGTTCCGCAGTCATAATTGTCAGACTACCGTTTGCCGAGAATGGTTTGTCGTATTGCGATATCTGATAGCCCTTCGGAAGATCAGGGTAGAAATAATTCTTGCGGGCGAAGATGGACGTCTCTTGTATTTCCAGGCCGAGCGCGAGCGCCGCCCGAGCACCAAGATCGACAGCACGTTTGTTCAGTACCGGGAGGGCTCCCGGCAGGCCAAGACAAACCGGACACGTGTTCGCGTTCGGCTCGCCGCCGGTTTGAACCGCGCAGCCGCAAAAGATCTTAGTCGACGTGGCGAGCTGTGCATGGATCTCCATGCCGATAATGGCTTCCCAACCTTCTTTCATCATAGGTAAAAATAGAAAAACGCGGATTATGATCTAAATCATAGTCCGCGTTCGCCGGAAACTCAAAAAAGTCAAAGTTAACGTCTGCCCGTGTGCACTGTTGTGTGCATTGGTGTATGCGTTGTTCGTCTCGTGCCCCCGCTCCGGACACGGAAGAACGGCCGTGGAAATGAGGCAGGTTCCGGATAAACCCCAAACGGAGTGGCGCGATATCCGCCAATGACTCCGCGGAAACGTCCGCCGCGGCGATTTCCGAAGCGCCCATCAAAGATTCCGCCATTCGAGGAGAATCCACCGTAGCCGCCGCCGAAGTATCCACCGTAGCCTCCATAGCCTCCGTAGTATCCGCTGTTGTAGCTATCGTTCTGGTCACGCTCTTGTTCCATCCTGGCCGCCTGCAATGCAAGGTTCTGACGTTCCAGGTCTATCCGTTCCTTTTCGAGCCTCGCAGTTCGAAGCTGATCCGCCAGCTGAAGTCTTGCGGCCATGTCGACGTCGCGCTGCCGATCGAGTTCTTCCGGCGACGGAAAACCCAAGCGCGCGTAATTATCACGATAGTCGCGGTCTGCGTCGAGACGCTTCTGTTGGAATTTATTCAGCGTCGAGTTCGTAACGGTCCGGACCTGACCGATGCCGAGCGCTGCAAACGAAATAACTAAGCCAAAACACAATACGGCTTTCTTCATAAACTCTTACCCTCCTAACGCGTTCTCCGATAATAGCACTACGATGCTTTCTCGATAGGAAAATTAGCACGGAAGTTTAAGGGCGGTC
>JBDTMK010000204.1:0-6181 GCA_039934315.1 Pyrinomonadaceae bacterium
GTCGGGATTCTGTGGACGTCTCGCTGTAATGTCATTTTTTGACCTTTCCGCCTCATCCGCCAAATCCGCGTTGTAAGAAGCTTGGTTGCGCGGGAACGTGGATGTATCAAAGCGCCGTGGGTATCCACATTGAAAATTGTGCACGGCCGTGGTTACCTAGTTCAGATTTATGACGACGAACCCCCAGCTCGTTACAGAAAGAAAGGCCCCGGCATACTCAGATTCGATAGTCTTCCGCGGCAAGACAGTTCTGCTGCAGCTGCAGCGGGCGGTCGTAGACTTTCGTGATCAAGCTTTCGTGCAGCACCGCACCGGCGCCGAGCTTTTGGGAAAGAAAGTTGCCGCGACTTCGAGGACAAAGCTATGGACCGAGAATGATCCTCGGGAACGTTTTCTCGTCGCGGGTAAAATCCATAACCTGCGTCTTGCTATCAAGAAACTTGACGGGCTGGAAGTTCCTGCCGGTGCTACCTTCAGCTTTTGGAAACAGATCGGCCGGGCGAGTAGTTTCAGGGGATTTGTCGCGGGGCGTGAGCTTCGCGAGGGATGCATTATACCGAACGTCGGCGGTGGGATTTGCCAGCTGTCCAATGCGCTTTACGACGCCGCGCTGCAGGCGGATTTCGAAATTCTGGAACGACACGCTCACACACAGGTGATCGCCGGCTCGCTCGCCGAAAAGGGAAGAGACGCGACCGTGTTTTGGAATTATGTAGATCTCAGATTCCGATCCTCGGAAGCGTTTCGCATCGAGGCAAAGTTGAATTCCGAGGAGTTGATAGTTCAGTTCAAAGGCGAGGGTAGGATCGCCCGAAAACCCATCCAGCAGATCCAACGGACGGTTGTTCACAGTCACAATCCGAAGTCTTGCGCGACGTGTGAAGAAGGCGATTGCCACGGCGTCGTCAATGCTCGCGAGCACACAGACTTCGGCTGCACGGGGTTTCTCGTCGATGAATATTCACCCGAGTTCGATAAGCACATCGCGGTAACTCGTCGACCGAACGATCGTCTTTTGATTCCGTTGGATGGAGGGCGATATCGAAAACCAAACTACGCCTGGACGACGCATGGATTTGAAAAAGTGCGACAGAGATTGTGGGTCACGGCAAAACGCTCGTACCGGTCCCGAAAGCTCGCGGCGCAGGGAGCTGCCCGACAACGAAATCTGTTGCGAATGTATGAAGAGCTCGCCGAGTCTTATGCAAAGTCTTTGACCTACGATGTTACCCACGTCACAGTCCAGCAGAACTTGTTACCTTTTCTCTGGAGAGCCGGACATCTAGGCGGACGTACATTCGATGTACTGATGTCGGCTTTGCCCATGTATGAGATCCAGAAGCGGCTTGATGTCGCAAGCTCTCTTCACCCCGAAAGCAAAACTCTCGGAGATTTCAGGGCGGATGAACGGCTCGTGAAGGCGGAGCGTGAAGCCTTGGAAAATGCGCATGCCATCGTCACGCCACACACCGAAATCGCCGCCCTGTTTCCAAACCGCGCGCGGTTGTTGGAATGGCTGATGCCGGAGGCGGTGATACGTTGCGCGAGTCACAAAAGTGAAAAGCCGGTGATAGTTTTTCCGGCAGCGACCGTTGGGCGCAAGGGTTGTTACGAACTGCGGGAAGCAATCGTGGATCTGAATGTAAAGTTGATCGTTCTCGGCCAACTTATCGAAGGCCCGGACTTTTGGAAGGGGTTTGATATCGAACGTGGGACCGAAAACTGGTTAGAGGTCGCCGATCTCGTCGTTCTTCCCGCATTCGTCGAGCACAGGCCCCGGCGCCTGCTTCTATCGGCGGTGTCAGGTGTGCCGGTGGTCGCAACGTCGGCTTGTGGCGTCGAAAGTATTCCGAACGTGACCACCGTATCCGCCGGCGCTTCTATCGCTTTACGAGAGTCAATACTCGACTCGATACATCGCGAATACGGTGTCAATAAGAATCTTTCCCTTCCTAAAGCAACTAAAATCCGCTTTCCTCTCTCAAAGGTTTAGCCGACCTCATAAATACGCCATGTCTTTCCGTAAATTAGCATTAGCTTTCGCATTTATTTTCGCCATTAGCCTGGGAGCTTACGCTCAGGAGGCTAATCCCGCGCCTGTGAAAGCCGTGATCACGGAAATCTATTTCGCCAAGGATGATGGAACCGGCAAAGCCGGAGAAGAGGCGACGAGTTTCGTGACAACCGACGTTCCGATCTATTGCGTCGTCCTGCTCGATTCGGCGGTCCCGACGACCGTCAAAATGAATCTTGTCGCAGTCGCTGTACCCGGCGTCAGGGCGGATACCAAAGTCGTCTCGACGACGTACACGACAAAGGACAATCAGGATCGGGTAAATTTTACCGGTCGCCCAGCCGGCCAGTGGGTCGCCGGGAGATATCGCGTTGATATTTTTGTCGGGAATGGTGCCGTGTTGAGCCGCGAGTTCGCCGTCCAGAAAGCGGAGCAGGCAAAGCCGGTGAACAAGCCTGCAACCACAAAAACTGCGGACAAGTCGCGCCTTGCGCGCACCGTGAATACGTCTAATCACTGACTGCTCATTGGGCCGTCCGTCACCACGTAAGAATCCCAATTTCTGTTTTTCAGCGGAGCCTTCACCTTGCCCCGCTTTTTTTTGTTTTTAAGTTCGGGCTTCAAAGACGAGATCGGTAACGGCGAGGAGCGGTTATTCTTGATGGCACCACAAAGATCGCCGCGTATCGCGATGAGAACGGGAAACTCTACCAACGCTCTGCGGTATGCACACATAGGGGGCTGCATCGTCCGCTTCAACTCGGCAGAATCAACCTGGGATTGCCCTAGTCACGGTTCCCGGTTCGGCATTGACGGACCCGTCATCAATACACCTGCTATTTCTCCGCTTGAGCCGATTGCAGAAGACTCCTGATAGTGTCGATCTTTTCGAGTGCGGCCTCCTCGCCAAGCGCGACGAGTTCGTCGCGTTTGCCGATCTCGTCAGGCCGGATGTGCCCGATCTTCGGTTCGATCACGACATCGGCGCGGTAGTGCTGATTTCGGGAAACTGTGCGGATCATCATCATCGCCGACTGAAAAAATGTCCCGAGCAAAGTGCTCGGCCTTCCCCAAAATGTCGATCCGCAAGTTAACAGGTCGACGGCGATGACAAAACTAGCACCCATTTTTCGCACCGCTCGCGTCGGCATCGGCGAAACGACCCCACCGTCAATAAGCGAGCGTCCCTTCGAGTCGACCACTGGAACAAACACACCAGGGATCGCACAGCTGGCGCGAATTGCTTCGGCAAGATCGCCCTCGTCTTTCAATACGATCTCCTCACCAGTTTCGAGATCGCAGACGACACATGCGAAAGGCTTGGGAAGATCTTCGAAACGAGTGACGGGAAAGTTGTCGTTGATAAATTTTCCCATCGGGGCGTTGGACAGAATCCCGCGCGGAGAATATGAAAATCCCGCCACGCCGAACCAGCTGATCTTTTTTCCAATCTCGATGATCTGCTGAGATGACAGGCCCGACGCAAATGCGCCGCCGACGAACGAACCGGCCGAAGTCCCCGCGACGAGGTCGATCGGAATATCGTTGTCCATAAGCGCTTTTAGCACTCCGATATGAGCGAACCCGCGGGCACCGCCGCCTGAAAGTGCAAGTCCTATTTTCCTTGTAGTCATACGCCTAATTACATCTCGCCGTTAAGCCGCCGTTATCCGACCGGCGTCGCAGTCGAAGACCGCGAGCTTAGCGGCGCTCATAAAGTTGCACAATTCCGGCGACAGAAAATCATAGTCGTTGATTTTAACTTCTTCGTATGGAAAACTTAAGCCATCAAATGACTCCTCAAGAAACCCTTTCATTTCCTAGACAGCAACGTGGATCCGATATCGCAGGCGGCGAAAAGGTCTGCCCCGTTTGTTCGCGCGAGACCTCAGACGAGTTTGTCCCGCTGATAGTGTTGGAAGAAGATCTTCGAAAGTTGGTCACTGCCAACGCACCCGACACGCACGAGTTCGCGGCGATCTGCTCCCGTTGCCTGCGGCTGTTCGAGCGGGCGCAAAATGAGATCGAGCGCGATGCTGCCGTCCAGAAAGACGGCTCGCATGTTCTTTCGACGCCGCTCAGGCTCGATGCCGACGAACGCTTTACCGGGAAGGGAGTCACAATCGCGTTCCTTGATTCTGGGTTTTATCCACATGTCGATTTAACCACGCCGAAAAACCGGATCATTGGATATCGAAACCTCGTCGAAGAGGACGGTGAGCTGAGCTCGCTATTTCAACCTGACGTCGCGAGCTGGCACGGGATGATGACTTCGGTTGTCGCGGCGGGGAACGGTTCGTTATCGAACGGATTTTATCGTGGACTCGCTCCCGATTCCGATGTCGTGTTGGTGAAGCTCGCGCGGACCGGACGCATCACCGAAGAGAATATTCAGGTGGGGCTCGAATGGGTTCTCACGCATCGCGAAAAATACAACATCCGCGTCGTGAACATTTCAGCCGGCGGGGACTTCGAGCAGAGCTATCTCGATGACTCGCTTTCACGAACCGTTGAGTTATGTACCGCGGCCGGAATCACGATCGTGTGTGCGGTCGGTAACGCCGGCCATCTTCCGACCCATCCCGTTTTCCCGCCGGCAAGTGCGCCGTCGTGTATCGCAGTCGGCGGACTGGATGATAACAACTCCATCAATCGTGCGAAGCGCGGCATGTACCGATCGTCATACGGCCCGACAGTCGATGGGCTGCAAAAGCCGGAAGTGATCGCCCCGTCAATATGGATCCCTGCGCCGATATTGCCAAACACACCCACGGCCCAGCAGGCGGAGCTCTTGCAGAAACTCGATAAGAGCGAAGATGCGGACCTCTACGATATAATTCGTGCCAATCCGGGGATCGATGAAGAGCTCGAAGCGGCCCTCGATCGGCCGGTTCATAGCAGTCGCCAAATAATTCTGCTCAAGCTCCGCCGCGAGAACGTGATCACGCAGCATTACAAATACGTCGACGGCACTTCCTTCTCGGCCCCTATCGTATCGTCACTCGTGGCGCAGATGCTCGAGGCCAACCCTTCGCTGACGCCTCAAAAAATAAAACGCATTCTAATTTCGACCGCCGAGCGCCTCCCGCATTACGAGGTCGACCGCCAAGGCTGGGGGGTCATCGATCCGAGGCGGGCAGTCGAGATGGCGCTCGGCTTTGTTACTTCTTAACGCATAGATCGCGGAGACCGCATGGGTTAATTGATCTATCAGCCCCTGCCATCTCCGCGATCTCTCCGTTAAAATTCCGTCTAATTATTTCTAAAATTATAAACGATCTGCCCGGTGGTGTTGGCCGCGTCGATCCGCATTTTTGATTGGCGGGCCGCGCTCTCTGCGGCCGCTCGCAGCAGCGGATGTCCGCTGACCGCTCGGGCCGAGACGACGTTGCCGCCGGCGTCAACCGCGACCTGCACACGAACTTCGCCGGACGCTCCGATCTGTTTAGCCATCGGCGGATAGATCGGACGCGGCAGGTTGACAGCCATTCCATTTAATACACCGCCGTTGAGATTACGGTTAGGAGTCGATACCGGACGAGGCGAAGGCGATGCGCCAGGCCGGATTATAGTCGGCTGCGGTGTCGGGACCGGGCTCCGCGTCGGCGTCGGTGTCGTGTTGTCATCATCCTTCGGCGTCGGCGATGGTGTCGCGCTCGGACTCGGACTCGGTTTCGGTGTCGGCGTCGGTGTTTTTACGTTCGCGTTGACGTTCGTACTTGCGTTTGTGTTGCTGTTGAAGTTCGCGTTCAGATTGAAATTGAAATTCGTATCGATGCCAAGATTCGTATTTGCATTCACGTTCGCATTGGCGTTTACATTTGCATTGAGATTTGAGTTCCCCGAATTATCTCGGCGGAGTAATAAGATGCCAGCACCCACGATCGCGAGGACGGCGAGTGTACCCAGTATCGTCAGAATGACGACCTTTGCAGTATTCGATTTCCTTTCGGGATTGTATGCCGGGACGCGGGCCCGCGACTGTTCGCGCGATTCTTCGTAGGTGGGAACGACGATCCGCGGACGCTCTCTTTCAGATTCAGGCGGCACCGGAATATTCCTACGGACAACAGTCAAATCACCAGGATCGTCGTCTGCCGGTTCGGCGAGACTTTCACTCGGCATTGCGACAAACTTCGGCTCTTCCTCTTCAAGCAGAGGCGTGCC
>JBDTMK010000205.1:0-6095 GCA_039934315.1 Pyrinomonadaceae bacterium
GCCGACGTGTTTGGGTTTCGAGACGCGATACACGATCTCCAATTCCTCGTAACGCGATGTGTCGGGTTTGTCCTGATTCGCAAGCGCGAGCGCGACGCCGGCGAAGTCCTTCCTCAATTTCGGCAGCTTGTACGGATTCTCGCGCGTCGATGTCTCGAGCTTCGCCCACTCGCGCCACAGATTGAAATTGCACGCGTGCTCGAGCACGTTTGCGATGTAGGCTCCGCCGACGCGACATGCGACCTCAAGGAGATAAAATTTTCCATCGGCTTCGCTGTGAAGAAACTCCGCATGCGAGACGCCGCGTTCATATTTGAATGCCGAGAGCAGCTGCTGGTTCAGCTTTTCGAGTTCCTTCCGTTCTTTGGATCTGTAGGGAACGATCGAGGTGGTGAACACTCCACCATAATGCGTGACGCTAAACGGCGGCGTTCCGTACTTGCTCACGCCGCAGGCGAGCACCTTCCCTTTTTCGACGATCGAGTCTACGTGATAGACGTTCCCGGCAATGAATCTTTCCAAAACAAACTGCGAAGGGTGATCGCGCCAGTTGTCGCGTTTATCCAGGTCCGTCAGGACATCCCACACCTGGTCTTTCGTCTCGCACTTTCGAATCCCAAACGCTGATACTTCGTAGCGGGGCTTGACGATCCATGGAGCCGGAACCTGTTCCAGAAATTGTTCGATCTCCTGGTGATTAAAAACGGCGGTGAATTCAGGACATTGGATTCCGGCGTCGTAGGCGATGTGCCGCATCGCGAGCTTGTCACGAAAGCGAAGCGAGTGCGAACTTGTCATTCCGCCGAGCTGCAGATGCTCGCGGGCGCGGGCAGCCGTGGTCACGTCGAATTCGTCGAGCCCGACGACGCGGTCTATCTTTCGCAAACCCGCAACGTTCGTGATCGCGCGAATGTAATCTTTAGGCGTCGCGTCATCTTCAACCGTCTTGACATCGTTTAGCGCGGTCCACACCCACGGCTCATCAAGCAGCTTTTTGCGCGTGACGAGCGTGACGTGCCAGCCGGCATTTTGAGCTTCGTCGAGAAACTCGTTGCCTTTATGCTCGCTCGCGATGCAGACGATGTGGTTTTTCATATGAACCCTGCCTGGAGCCCACCGTGTACCCTATTTTCTTAAAAATCTGTCAAAGCTCCAGTCGTTCGCTCCCATAATGAGGAACGCGAGCGAGATAAAAAAGTACAAGAACGCCAGCTCCTGCTTTCCGAACGGATCATTGCGATGAACGCCGAGCAGCGCCGTCAGCATCGTGCACAAAATAAAGAAGCTCGAGACTCTCGTGAAAAGACCGAGAGCGAGGAATGCCCCGCCAAGCGATTCGGACAATGCGGCGGCCCATGCGAACAGAGTCGGCAACGGAAAACCCATGCTGGCGGCGTTCCCGATAACGCCCTCGGACGGCGGGATCTTTCCCATTCCGTGGCTCATGAGAAGGGCGACTCCGGCAAATATCCGCAGCAATGTTAGACCCGCATTCGCCTGCCACGATAAACCCGATTCACCGCCGAAAAGTATCTGTTTCAGCATCCGACATTCTCCAACAACTGTTTTATTTTGTGGAAAAGAATGGCACAATTCCAAATCAAAGACAATGGACTCGCTGCTTTCAGCTCAGCCCGTTCACGCCGTAAATTATGGGAAATATTGATGCCGCGGATTTTCTATCCAAACTGATAATTCACATGGTCATTTGGATCTTCGCCGTTTCAGCC
The DNA here is from genome assembly GCA_039934315.1 of Pyrinomonadaceae bacterium. GTDB lineage: Bacteria > Acidobacteriota > Blastocatellia > Pyrinomonadales > Pyrinomonadaceae > OLB17. The sequence continues at coordinate 1,731 of JBDTMK010000205.1, forward strand.
CACGAAGCCGCGCACGCCTGGATGTCCCTGAAATTCGGGGATGATACTGCTGAAAGACTTGGACGCGTTACGTTAAATCCGATTCCTCATATCGACCCGCTCGGAACTCTTATCCTTCCGATCGTCGGATTCATCGCGAGTTATTCGCCGACGGCGGCCGGTTACCCGTTGCTGATGTGGGGCAAGCCGACACCGGTCAATCCGATGAAATGGAGAAACAAGGAATTAGCAAACGTGATGGTTTCGCTGGCGGGAATTGCTACTAACGTGATCATTGCCGTCACGGTCGCTATTGCATTAAAAATCCTGGTCGCCACTGGAGTTGTTAACCTGTCAAATTATGGATCGGGGATCGTATCGATAATATTCACGTTTCTCGTTGGCACTGTCTTTCTTAATGTCGGCCTCGCCGTTTTTAACTTACTGCCTTTACCCCCGCTTGACGGCGGTTCGGCTCTCGAAAGCCTTCTGCCCGGAAGGTTCGAGCCCGTATTCGACATGCTGAAAACTTACGGCTTTCTGATCTTGTTCCTGCTTATGTGGACGGGTGTTCTCGGATACATCGTCGGCCCGATCAACCGACTCATCCTTAGCCTGCTTTTCTAAAAATGCGAAAACGAATATTTAGCGGTGCGCAGCCGACCGGCCAGCTCCACATAGGAAATTATCTTGGAGCTCTAAAGAATTGGGTCGCGCTCCAGGACGAGTATGAGAGCTTTTACTGCATCGTAAATCTTCACGCGATAACGCTGCCGCAGGATCCGAAGACGTTACGTCAGAAAACCCGTGACCTGGCACGCATATATCTCGCAGCCGGGGTCGATCCGGTAAAATCCACGGTCTTTATTCAATCGGACGTTCCGGAACATGCAGAACTCACGTGGGTTCTTTCCTGCATCTCGCGGATGGGTGAGCTTGAGCGAATGACGCAGTTCAAGGACAAGGGCAAAGGCAACCGCGAGCGAGCCGGCGTCGGGTTGTTCACATATCCGGTTCTCATGGCGGCGGACATCTTGCTTTATCAAACCGATCTCGTCCCGGTCGGCCAGGACCAGAAGCAGCATCTCGAATTGACCCGCGATCTCGCTGAAAGATTCAATCGCGATTTCGGCGAGACGTTTCGCATACCTGAACCGTACATCCCGAAAGCCGGAGCAAATATCAAATCGCTTCAGGACCCGGCGAAGAAGATGTCGAAGTCGGATGAGAACGTCGCGGGCTCTATCTTTCTTCTCGACGACGCCGACACGGTGACGAAGAAGATCAAGCGAGCCATGACCGATTCGGGAACAGACATAAAGTTTGACGAAACCCGTCCCGCGATCACGAACCTACTAACTATCTTTCAGCTGCTGACAGGAAAGTCGAACGACGAGTGCGAACAGCATTTCGAAGGAAAAGGCTACGGACATTTCAAGACAGAGCTTGCCGAAACCGTCGTCGAATTCTTGCGTCCGTTTCAGGATCGGGTAAAGCAGTATGACGATTCGGCTCTCGACGCGATCCTCGAAGCCGGAGCCGAGAAAGCTCGTGGCATCGCGCAAGAGACGCTCGCCGATGTTTATCGCAAGATGGGAATCGCTTGACGACTGGAATGCAGGCATCCCTGCTGCATGAGTGCGAAGCACGAACATGCAGGCGGCTCCCGAGACGTGCGAAGTTGACGCCGCTGAACGACGCGGCGTTGCACGCAGGGATGCCTGCACTCCAGTCGGTTTCCCGTACCCCACCCTCATTTTTTTGCATCAGCTTTCTCGGGTGCTACAATCGAGTCATTCCGTTCAAGTCAATCCCGAGCCTCTCCAAGGGGTTCTACAGATAGCCACAAGGAGGCATCATCATGGCCGAAGCAAAAAAGTCTTTCGACATTCCTAAGTTCAAAGAACAATACGAAAATTTCATCGGCGGCGAATGGGTCGCCCCGAAAAGCGGCGAGTACTTCGACTGTATTTCGCCGGTGGACGGCAAGTCGTTTACGAAGATCGCCCGTTCGAAGGAAGCGGACATCGACGCAGCTCTGGACGCCGCACACGCCGCGTTTGAAACGTGGGGCAAAACTTCTGCGACCGAACGCAGCAATATACTTTTAAAGATCGCCGACCGAATGGAGCAGAATCTCGAGCTTCTCGCCCGTGCCGAGACGTGGGATAACGGCAAACCGATCCGCGAAACGACGGCCGCCGATCTTCCGCTCGCGATCGATCACTTCCGATACTTCGCCGGCGTGATCCGTGCCGAAGAAGGCAGTGCGTCCGAGCTCGATCAAAATACGCTTTCGATCATCATCAAAGAGCCGCTCGGCGTCGTTGCTCAGATCATTCCGTGGAACTTTCCGCTGTTGATGGCGACGTGGAAGATGGCTCCTGCTTTAGCTGCCGGCAACTGCATCGTCATCAAACCGGCAGAGCAGACCCCGGCCAGCATCATGGTGTGGGCGGAACTGATCGGTGATCTTCTACCAAAAGGCGTGTTGAATATCGTAAACGGATTTGGCGTCGAGGCCGGCAAACCGCTCGCGACGTCATCGCGGATCGCGAAGGTCGCGTTCACCGGCGAGACGACGACCGGCCGACTGATAATGCAGTACGCGTCGCAAAATCTAATTCCGGTTACGCTCGAACTCGGCGGTAAATCGCCGAACGTATTCTTTGAAAGCGTGATGGATGCTGATGACGATTTTTTCGACAAGTGTCTCGAGGGAGCGACACTCTTCGCGCTCAATCAAGGCGAGGTCTGTACGTGCCCGTCCCGCGTCCTCGTTCAGGAATCGATCGCTGAGAAATTTATCCCGCGGTTCGTCGAGCGTACCAAGAAGATCAAGATGGGTCATCCGCTCGACCCGACGACGATGATGGGTGCACAGGCGAGCAAGGACCAGTACGAGAAGATCCTAAACTATCTGCAGATCGCGAAAGACGAGGGCGCCGAGGTCCTCACCGGCGGCAACGCGTACAAGAATCCCGATCTCGAGGACGGTTATTACATCGAGCCGACGATCGTTAAAGGCCACAATAAAATGCGCGTCTTTCAGGAAGAGATCTTCGGCCCGGTCGTCGCACTTACGACTTTCAAGGACGAAGCCGAAGCGATCGAGATCGCGAACGACACGTTGTACGGTCTCGGCGCCGGAGTCTGGACCCGTGATGCTCACGAGCTCTATCGCGTCCCGCGTGCGATCCAGGCTGGCCGCGTGTGGGTCAACAACTATCACAACTACCCGGCCCACGCTCCGTTCGGCGGATACAAGAAGTCAGGCTTCGGCCGCGAGAATCATCTGATGATGCTCGACCATTACAGGCAGACGAAGAACATGCTCATCTCTTATGACAAGAAGGCGATGGGATTTTTCTAAGAATATTGGCCGCGGATCAGTGCGGATGACGCGGATATGAATATTGGTCCGCGTCATCCGCGGAAAATATTTTTTTTGATGAATACGACTCCAAGAGTGAAAATCACCCCCGAAGCCGCAAGGATCGTCGAAGAACTGCGAGCCAAAAACGGCGAGCTTATGTTTCACCAATCGGGGGGATGCTGTGATGGTTCTTCGCCGATGTGTTATCCGAAAGGTGAGTTCATCGTCGGATCGTCGGACGTGTGGCTCGGCGAGGTTGCGGGCTGTGATTTCTTCATGGCGAAGGACCAGTTTGAATTCTGGCAGCACACCGAGCTGACGATCGATATCACCGAGGGACGCGGCGCAAGCTTCTCGCTCGAGATACCGCTCGGCGTTCGCTTCGTAACAAAGTCGCGTGTCTTCACCTATGAGGAATCGCAAGATCTCGTGGCTACTCATTCGGGCGACGCGGCTGAAGCAAGAGCATAAGCTGCCGGCGGCGTTAGATCGAATTCACTTCTTCAGCCCGTTCTGTTGTTCTGTGTTCAGTGGTAGCGGGCTAAACCTAACCACTGAATAACCGAATACACGGAACAGACGGAAAGACTGAGCACACGAGAGTTGACGCCGCCCTGATAATCACCTAAAAAGAATTCAATGACAAAAAACAAAATCACCATTTACGAAAAACCTACCTGAACGACGTGCCGAAACTTGGCTACGCTGTTTCGTGAAAACGGCATCGACGCGGAAAGGATCAATTATTTTAATGAACCGTTTACCGAGGAGTCGCTCAGGAAACTGATAATGAAACTCGGACTGACGCCTTACGAGATCCTTCGCAAGGGCGAGGCCCACGCAAAGGAGCTTGGCCTGAATGCGGATACACCGCCCGGCGAAATAATCAAATATATCGTCCAGTATCCGGCGCTTCTGCAGCGACCCATCGTCGAGGTCGGCGATATAGCGATACTCGCGAGGCCGGCTGAGAAGGCTCTCGAGTTAGTTTGAGCAACTTTTTTGTTTCG
>JBDTMK010000206.1:0-6087 GCA_039934315.1 Pyrinomonadaceae bacterium
ACATATTTCTTTGGTTCATCATGAAACAGTTTCATGCAGTCCTCACTGTCGAAGTAATAGGTCTTCCCGTTATACTCATCCAGCCCGGCGGCATCCTTTTCATCTAATTCCATCCCGCAAACGGGATCAGTGTGATTCTTCATTGCTTTCCTCTCCTTGAAAATGTTGGCATAACATAGTTGGATCAAATTAATCCCGCAGCCGGTAGGGCGAGCGGTCCGAAACCGAGCCGCATCTAAAAGTCCGGAGTAGTCAGTTTCGTTTCAGGAATCATCGTATGTACCTCTCAAAGCCACCGTACCGTTCGCGGGGTGTGCCGCGTGGGAAACTGAGCATAACGAGTGCGATGCCGACGAAAATTCCATTTCCAAATGCGTTCGTCGTAAAACCCGACAACAAAAACGGCGCGGTAATGAGCCACGCGCCGAGTAAGATATTGATAAATCGCGCGGAGCGTCCGACTTCAGCCATCGCGATCACCGCGAAAGTAACAATTAAAGCACCGATAAGGTGATCGCTGTCGGCAGCGCTGCCTGTCGTGTTCAACATCCAGGGAGCGAAAATCAGCCACACGCCGAACGCGGCACAAATTAGCAAATTCCAGTTACTGAATAGCCATGTTTTAAGCACCCTAAACGGATTCGACCAATCAAACGGCGTCAATTTATCGTCCCTAATGCCTTTGACCGTGCCGCCAAACCAAAACGTGCGCCACAGCGCCTTGTCTTCGCGTTTTGCCTGCACGAGAAATTGCAGCATCGCCACAACCTCATCGAGCGTCGCCGGAATCATCGCCAGCATCGCAATTGCGGCAAGCAAGCACAATGAACACCATGCGCCGACTGCCAATGGCTGCAAAATGATCAAGACGATGCTCACCGTGCCGAGCGGGACGACAAGAATCCCGAAAAACGTCACCATCCACGGCATCGTTCGCCAACGTGCTTTGTCGCCCATAAAACCCATCAACATTTCCAGCACATAAGAGACTGAGCCGAGTCCCGCGTCGGAAATCGGAAACATTTTCGAGACATCTGAGGTCAGAACTTGCCGAGTGCCGTCGCCGAAAAATGGGTCATAAACTGACGTGATGTATCCGAGTTGATAAGCCGCCATATAGCGCGAGGCGAGAAAGCCGACCAGCGCGAGCAGGATAATCGGAGTGCGTTGCAGCCACGACGAAGGATTGTAAGACCAGCCGGGCGGAATGTCGGCGCCGTCCATTACCGACATATCCATTCCGGGCATCATTGTTACGAGAACGGAGAAAGCGATGAGCAGTGCGCCGACGAGCGTATCGTTCAAATATCCGGACGATGTCGGCGACCAGAAAACGAGCGGAGCGAACAACAGCCAAATGCCGACAAAACAAACTGCCCACCGCGCGTAAGCGTTGAATTTTCGCGAAGCCGCGAGCAACGAAAATACGATGACGAGCAGACCGCTAATGACGTCGCTCCAAGTCATTCCCGCGCTTTGGTAGCCGAAAGCGAACGGGCTCGTGATGAGCCACGAGCCGAGCAGCAAATTCACAAAACTCGCCCACAGCGATTCGCGCCACATCATATCGCCGTGGCCCGCTCCACTCATTCCGTCTATCCCGCTTATCGAACCTTGCGACATAGCTGGCGATTTTTCGTCGCCCGAATTGCCCCGCATCATTTTGGCGTGTTCTTCAGCCGACATTCCCGACATGTCGGTTTTATCGCTGTCTTTCGCCTCTTGGTTTTGCTGATTCGGCGCTGACGGTTCGCCGTGGTCATCTTGTCCGCTTGTCATCGCTTGCCGCCTTGTGCTTGTTTTTCCCGTTTCCCTCTGTTTCGGTGAGTTGCGACCGCAATTCAAGATCGTTCTCGCGGTAGAATTTGACGGGGTCGGCCTTTAGCGCGTCGATCATCTTCGGGATAGTTTCTCGTAAGGTTCGCTTCGGTTCCCAGCCGAGCAAGGTTTTGGCGCGGGTAATGTCCAGGGCGTAATGATCGTTCGCACGGTCGATCATCCACGGCCTGATAAATGGGTCCGCGCCGGGCAGTTTCTCCATTACCCATGCGCCCGCCTTCGCCAGCGGAGCGAGTGGACCCGGAACTTCCAGCGTTTCCCAGTCTTCGCCGTGAAGCAGGCGGGCAAACGTGTGCTGAAGCTCGTCATAACTGAGCGGCTCCGGCTCGCCGATCAGGACTGGCACTTCCGACGGAAGATCGGCGCGGCGTTCAATTGTTAGCTCGATGGCGTCCACGAGGTCGTCCATATGTACAAAAGACTGTCCATGCGAAGTGCTGCCGGAGTAGATGCTGCTAGTGAACTCTCGCTCCTGGATGCGCTGGATCTGGTGAGCAAGTGGGATTGAATGGCAAAGGTCATCGTAGACACCGGCAATTCGCAGCAGGACTGCCGGTGTACCGTCCCGCTCCTCGTGGATAACCTTCTCGGTGCGAACTTTAGATTCCGGATATGCCCATGTCGGCTCTATCGGCCAGTCTTCGTTGATAAACTGGCCGGGTTCAGCCGGCCGATGGACGAGCATCGTGCTGGAAAATACGAACTGCTCGACATCAAACTTCAGTTCTCGCAATCCCCGCAGCAGACGTTTCGTGCCCTGCACCGTAATCTCGTCATACTTCTCGCTCGGCTCGCCAAAAAAATCATAATAGGCGGCAAGATGAATTACCGAAACAACATGTGCGCCGTGATGCTCACGAATAATGCGGAGGCCCTGCCTTACACTCTCGTCCGAGGCAATGTCGACAGGTACAGCGGCACATCCCGGTGGTGGGGGACCCGGTGCTTTGCGGTCGAATCCAACAACCTCGCTAAAGCTATTAACAAACCGCCGTACAACGGCGTCGCCAATCCTTCCGCTTGATCCGGTAACAATAACAATTCCTTTCTCTGTTTTCATGATCGTTTCTGCCTTTGACGGCCAATCGTAAATGTTCAACGGATCGAGAGAATTGCTCTCATTCCGTGGCACCTGACGAAGTCACAGTTTGTTAGTGCTGGGTCCCGAATCTCGTTTGAGAATAAAGTTAATCACCTTCGAAGAACTGAGTCGGTGCTCTACCACACGGACGAATAGTTAAATTATGGTTAAGCTTATACCATTCGAGGTGCATATGTTTTTAGGTTCCGGATTCTAAGACCTATTGATTGAGAAAAAGAGAAAAAAGGAGAAAAAAAATGAGTTGTTGTGGAGATGTAATGGAAGAGGTTGCGGCCGAATCGTGCTGTACGCCTGAGGAAACGGCGCTTGATGCGGCCAAGGCAATGAAGAGTAGTGGCTGCGGATGTTCGCCTGTTGTCGAAGATAAGCAGGATCTTAAACTCGTCGGGGTCGTCACCGCTCACGATATTAGTTATCACGTCGCGGCGGAAGACCGTAAAGCCTCCGAAGTGACCGTGAAAGACATCATGAAACCGGTTTCGGCTTGTTGCAAGACGGGCGAAGCGTTAGAAGAGGCGGCCCAGAAAATGCATGACCACCAGGCATCGAGTTTGCCCGTCATGAATAAAGAGGGCAGTTGTTGCGGGGTCGTGAGTTCAAAACACCTACGCGTTGAAACGGAAGAGGCTCCGGCTGCGAGCGCTTGATGCTCAACGGAGATAATAAAATGAAGAAACGAAATTTGATGTTCGCGGCCATCGTAATTGCCGTTATGTTGTCGGTCAGCGCAGTTTTTGCGCAGGACCCTAAAATGGATATGTCCAAGATGCCGAAAGGCGAAATGAACATGATGGAGATGCACAAAGACGGGCATCACATGCTGATGATGGCTCACCAGCGAAACGCCACGTCGTTTGCCCGCGTTTTGTGGGATATGACCTCGGACGGAAAGATCGAGAACGTTGAGACGGCTCGGGCAGCCTTTGCCGAGATAATGCATTGTATGGAGAAGATGGACGAGATCCACAAGATGCATATGGGCGGGATGGCGAAGATGGACGCGGCGATGATGGAAAAAATGAAGCCGATGATGGAAAAAATGCAGGCGGACAAGACGGTGATGAATATGCATATGATGATGCTTGGTAAGGCCTTGCAGGCAAGCGTTCCCGACGCTCAGGAAGTTTCAATGCACGCGGCATGGATTCTCTTAAAGCTTGAAAAAATGAATACGCCCAAAATGAAGATGGAAATGCCGGGCAAAATGCCGATGTAAAATTGATAGATGGTGGTAGAGGCCCGACTGAAGATGCACGACTGAAGATGCACGAGCATCAGACCTCGACCTTGCCGTAGTGGATAAGGCTGGTAGTTGTTGCGGAACGGTCGGGCTTCACAATCTATAGATAGAATTCGGAGACAATATTATGATGTACGAAAGGTTCGGAGGTAAAAAAGAATGAAGATCAATGCATCAAGATTCGCGTTTGCAGGGGCGATCACGACTGCAATTGTGTGGGTTTTCTGCTCGCTGTTCGTCTGGACGATGCCAGGTCCTATGATGGAGGTAACTGGCAGTATGGTTCATATGGATATGAGCAAGTTCGGCTGGATATTGTCGCCGATGGGCTTTTTTTTGGGACTGATCGTATGGAGTCTGTTTGCGGGAATTTTCGCGTGGCTCCTAGCGACGATTTACAACCTCGTGACGAAGAGTTGAAACGACAAAGAATTTTATAGGACAGATTTCACAGTAGCTTACAAATATGAATACGACACATAAGGATCCGGTTTGCGGTATGGAGATCGAAGAAGCAGATGCCGCCGGGCAGTCCGATTACAACGGACAGATCATTTATTTTTGCTCGACCGCGTGCAAGGAGAAATTTGACGCGCATCCAGAGGAATTTAAGATCGGCGTAACGGATAAATAATCCGAAAAGAAAAATACATTTGGAAATTTGGAGGTAAAACATTGAAAGCACAACACGTTGAAACGGCTTAACGTGTGTGCGGTAACGCGCGGTGTTTTATTCCCGATACTTCCGCAGCGTCCGTCTCCAGCAAGCCTGACAATGACGGATTGAGCTCGCGAGAACACGCTATCTCTTTTCCAACTCAGCCAGTTTATTCTTCATCCAGTCAATTTCTGACTGTTGCCCCGACATAATGCCTCGACACAGTTTCTTGATCTCCGCATCCTGGATCGGAGCGTTGCCGCACATGAGGACCGCTCCTCCGTGATGCGGGATCATGGATTTCAAGAATTCCTTGTCGGATATAGCTGTTTGGTTTCTGATAAAGATCGCGAACAGGACGAGCAAAACGATGCTCACGCCGGCGATGATCAAATTGGCGTTCTTGTTGTTGTACATCGACCACATCACAAAGATCTCGATCACGATCATCGGGGCCGTCATCAGACCCGCCATGTAAAACTGGTTGAGGTTCGGATAGACGTTCGCAAATGAATCGACCATCATGTACATAAACACGAACATCGATATAAACGACAGAACGGCCATTATCGCCAGATTCACGTACATGTTTTTCATGTTCATTTTCATCGGCTTTCCCTCGTGTTGATCCTTGGATTCCATTTGTGTTTTTCCTTCAGAAGATCTTAGTGCCAAGTCTTCATCGTTGTTTTTTCAGAGCGAATATGTGCACCCCGATACCGAATAGTGCCACCACAATAGAGTCGTTAAACAGATACTGCTGATTCATGCCAAGCAGCGCCCCGCCCGTTACCTTTGTAAAGATTGCGCCGACCAGAAAGATAAATGATACACCGAAGAATATTCTTCCTATATGGATCAGGTGCCGTTTTGTTCCGATGTTTGCCATCTTTTCTGTATAAAGCCACGGACCCAGGAAACTAACCTTCTTTTGCCTCACGGGACGGTCGGGTAGCTTTAACTCGTTTTAGCCGGCGTTGGCGTCGGGCTTGGCCTCTGACGCGGAGCGCTCGAATGCCAGTGAACGATCCGCCACTTACCACCATGCTTTTCGAGGACGGCTGTCCCAAGCCCGCCCGAATTGACCTTTCGTGTTCCTATGTCAGCCGAAAGCGTGTATTTGAAAGTTGCAAAAGCCAGATTGCCCGACGCTTTCACCTTCATATCTGAAAAAACATATTTCGTGTTCTTAAATTCCGTCAGCTCTGGTCCGAGATGGGTGTTGCGGTAATCCAACCAGCCATAATT
>JBDTMK010000207.1:0-6082 GCA_039934315.1 Pyrinomonadaceae bacterium
CGAAGTCATGGCTGGACTTTCGAGCGCTTCCGGTTGGGTGTTCTTTCTTGTTCGTGTCGTTTCGTGTGATTTCGTGGTTGTTCTCTCTTACGAAACGAAACCACGAACTCACACTAAAAGGCACGAACAATGCGAACCACGAAACACACTAAACGACACGAATAAGACCGGCTTCTCAAACACACAAATGCACGAATCACACAAAACAAGACGACCGGCGTAAACCGGCTATTAACATGAGTACTACGAACGGAAACGGACACTATCCAAAGCCGAAAAACGTATTGGGAACGGAACTGAAAGTTTGCTGCACCGACCCAATGACCGGATTTTATCGTGACGGTTACTGCCGCACCGGAGCTGAAGATGCCGGACGTCACACGGTTTGTATCGAAGCGACGGATGAGTTTCTCGCGTACTCCAAAGACGCGGGCAACGATCTCTCAACGCCGATGCCGCAGTATTCCTTTCCAGGTTTGGTGGCGGGAGATCGATGGTGCCTCGTTGCGATGAGGTGGAAACAGGCACTAGAAGCAGGCATGGCTCCGCGGGTCTTTCTCGACGCGTGTCATGAATCGGTCCTCGAGATCGTTTCGCTGGACGAGCTTCGTGCTCACGCGATCGACAAAGACTGATGAACTCGATCGAGCATCTTCGCGGCGTTTGGCGTAATTAACCTTTGCGATCTTCGCGAGCTTTGCGTGAGACTCTTCCCCAGATTTTTCACGCAGAGCTCGCAGAGTTCGCAAAGAAAGGAAAGAAAAAACCGCCGCTCACGCTCCGCAGAATCCAACAAAAGCACGTATAATGACGCCAACACGGATGGAGCAGGAACCCCTCGAACAATTTACCTTCGATTTTAATAAGGAGACGGCCGAGATCTCGACCGGATCGAATGACGAATTGAAGCTCAAGCTCGGCGAGTTTGCGGGCCCGCTTGATCTGCTGCTGTTTCTAATCCGGCAGGAGCAGGCGAATATATTCGACATTCCTGTCGCGAAGATCACCGACGAGTACGTCAAATACGTCAAGCTGATGAAGACGCTTGACATCTCCGTCGCTGCCGACTTTCTAGTCATGGCGGCAACGCTGATAGAGATCAAGTCCAAGATGCTGCTGCCGCGCGATCCGATGGCGCCCGAGGAAGAAGAGTTCGAGGATCCGCGAAGGGAACTCGTCGACCGGCTCCTCGAATACGAAAAGTTCAAATCCGCTGCCGGGATGCTGCACGAGAAGACGACCATCGAACAGGCCGTGTTCCAGCGCGGGAAGATCGAATCGGACGATTCAAATGCTGAGATAAATGCTTCAGTGTTCGACATCATCACGGTCTTTCAAAAGATCCTTTTGCGTCATCGTGACGAGATCAAGATGGAGATCGCCCGCGAGGAGATATCGCTCTCGGACATGATCAGAACTCTGAAGCGGCGCATTTTCGAAGAGACTGAATTGAACGTGCTGGCTTTTTTTGAAGAGATGCAGTCGAAGCGTGAGCTGGTGACGGCGTTCATCGCCGTGCTCGAGATCGTTCGTACGGAGAGCGTAAAGCTGACGCAGAAAAAAACGTTCGGCGAAATTTTTTTGAAGGCGGTCACAAATGGAACCGGAAACTGAAACCGAAATCGAAGTTGAAACTAAAGCCGCCCGTGGGATGGCCGAGTTGGTTGCGATAGTCGAAGCATTGATATTCGTCGCGGACGAACCGATCACGACAAAACTGCTCGCCGAGGTTCTCGATGAAGATCGCGACGCGGTCGAAGCCGCCGTTTCGGAATTGCAAAAAGAATACGAGGGGCGGGAGAGCGGCCTGCAGATCCGTGAGATCGCGGGGGGCTGGCAGATCGCTACTCGGACCGAACTTCATGAAGAAGTTCGCAAATTCTTAAAGACCCGCCCGAGCGCGAAGCTTTCGCTCCCGTCGCTTGAGACGCTCGCCGTCATCGCATACAAACAACCCGTTACCGTTCCCGAGATCCTCGAGATCCGCGGCGTGCAATCGGCGTCCGCTATAAAGACGCTGCTGGAGAAACGCCTCATCGTCACCAGAGGCCACAAGGAAACCGTCGGCCACCCGATGCAGTACGGCACGTCGAAAGAGTTTTTGATTCAGTTTGGGTTGAAGGATCTGACGGAACTCCCGAGCATCGAGGACTTCGAGGACTTAGCGGGATAATTCTGAAGGCAGATCACGCGGAGTAAAGATTTTATTGCCCGCGAATAACGCCGATGATCGCGAATTTCTGATCTCTTTGATTCGCGGCGTTGGCGTTACTCGCGGGCAAATGTCTTTCTACTCTGCGTACTCCGCGTGCTCTGCGTTAAACTCTTCCCCGTGCAAGAAAGATTACAGAAGTTAATAGCTCAAGCCGGTATTGCGTCCAGACGAGCAGCCGAAGAGTTGATCGCGTCCGGCGCTGTTACCGTCAATGGCAAGATCATTACCGAGGCGGGTACGAAAGCGGATCCGGAAACGGATCACATCAAAGTTCGCGGCAAGCTGATCAATACGAAACTTCGGGATAAGGAAACTGCTTACATTCTTCTTAACAAACCAAAGGGCTACCTTTCCAGCGCGGCCGATCCACAGGGTCGGAAGCTAGTAACCGATCTGGTCAAGGGACATGGGAAACTCCATCCTGTCGGCCGACTTGATTTCAATACGGAAGGCTTGATCATCCTCACGAACGACGGCAATTTCACGAACACCGTAGCTTCTTCGAAGACGATCCCGAAAATTTACCAGGTAAAAACGAAAGGGATGCCGACCGAAGTGGCGATTAGAAAACTGCGGCGCGGGTTAAAGCTCGAAGACGGATTCAAGACTGCTCCGGCGGATATCAAGATCTTGAAACCCACAGACAAAAACGGCTGGTACGAAGTCACTTTGTTCGAAGGCCACAATCAGCAGATCCGAAAAATGTTCGACGCTGTCGGACATTCCGTTGTAAAGCTCAAGCGGATAGCCGTCGGGAATGTCACCGACGCCGGGCTGCCCGTCGGCGCCTATCGGAAACTGACCGGTGATGAAGTAAGTCAGTTCATGAGCGGCCCAGCGCGCGCTGCTCGACCATCAAACAAAGGTTCTGCACGACCTTGATTCCAGCCTTTGCGAATTGCTCGGCCGCCTCATCATTCCTAATTCCCAACTGAACCCAAACCGATTTAGGTTTTGCCTCGATTATCTCATCGACATGCTTTGGGATATCCGTGTCGCGCCGAAAGACGTTCACCATATCGATCTCGCCCGGCACGTCCCGAAGATCGCGATAAACTTTTTGACCGAGAATTTCCGTTACGTCGGGGTAATACACGGGGACAGGTATGATGTCGAAGCCCGCCTGTTGCATGTACTTCGAAACATAAAAGGCCGGCTGCGAAGCGTGTGATTCGGGCTTGATGCCGAGCACCGCGATTCTCTTGGTTTCGCGAAGCAGTTGTGCGATCGCGTTATCGCTAGAAAGGATGTTCTTCTGCCATTCCATAGGATAGTGGTCGGTGGTCAGTTGTCAGTTGTCAGTTGTCGATGGTCGGTGGTCGGTGGATCTCAGTTGTCAGTTCTCATTATTTTTGAGTTGCGGGTTTCAAACACCGCTCGTACGCCACACTCTTTTTCTGATCATCGCCCACTGAACACCGAACACTTCCGGATTAAGGAAGTGCGTCGATCCGTGCCTGCAAACGCTCGATGAGGATAGCTACTGGTTCCCCGCTCGCTCCCCGAAACAACTTCACGGCGCGACTTTTTCCATAGTCGACCGCCTCGCGAAGACTGCTCCTTTGCTCCGGGGTTAGGGTCGGAAACTTCTGGACAAATTCTGCGAGCACGGCATCTACGTTGACTGACGAAATGGCGGCCTGGACCTCGGTTTCAGAATTCGTGAACTCTTTGGAACGGATCACTTCAAGAAAGCTTCGAAGTTGCGCCTTTTGGCCCGCGTTCCCGGCAAGGTAGGTCGCGGCCCCGTGTGCATCGCCTTCGTAAGTCCCGTCGGTGAAAATCACCGACGTGACGTTGAAGACGAGGCCCGACAAGGCCGGCGGCACCTCGCCGGTCGAGACCGCGGAAACCTTCATCGGGTACCGGAACGGACGCTCGAATGTCTCACCGGGCTTTATAACTATCGCGCCTGCTTCGTCTCGCGGCGCCCCGGTGAGCCTTCTTACTCCGTCGATCGAAGTGTGGTAAGTGAAACACAAAACCGGCTTCGGAGAGTTATTTAGCACTCGAGCCAAGAACGTGGGCAGGCTAGATTGCATCGGCTCGACGCTGACCTGGAGGGACTTCGTTTTGTTAACGACAGCCGGCGGATCGGCGACGGTCGCCGGCGCTCTCACCAATTGCAATTCGAACGGCTCGACACCAAGGCTCGACAGTTCACGAATGATCGCCTTCTTTTCCGGGGAGAGAGTGTATTCGGCGACGAAATCTTCGGTCTCATGGTTTACTCCGCGGAGTACCGTAACTCGGGCTTTGATAACGCCGTCTTCAACGCGCGTTGCTATCTTGACCGCAGCTACCGGCACCTCGCCCGGACGTGGTTTCCAGTCCGCCGGCCGGTCAAGCCACTCGTACCATGTCCACTCGCCGATCCGCTGATAGGAAAGGATCTTGCCTTTGAAGAACATTACCTCGAGAACAATTCCTTTGGACGCGGGCGTCGCGCTCGGCGATTGCTGCGGAAAGGCGCTGACGCACGCGGCTGCGAGCAATGCAACAATTCCTATGAGACGTGCAAACTTAAAACTCTTCATATATTTCCTTACAAGAGATTTTTGATCACAGGCGAGTATTCAGGTAGCTGCATTCTAAGCGAAAACGAAACGGAAAGATATATTTTGGCGAATACGAATGGTTTGTTACCAGACGGGCGGACCGGACTCAAAGATGCTGCCGTGTAGGAGTTACCACAAATGCAATTTACACCTCGACCGTACGCAGGATAAACTTACGGTTACTTAAAACAATATGAATTTTGAACTGACGGAAGAACAGCAGCAGATCAAGTTTAGCGTTCGCGAATTCGCCGAGAGTGAGATAAAACCATTCGCTCTTGAGTGGGACGAAACACAGCATTTTCCGGATGAGCTGCGTCCGAAGCTGGCTGAGCTCGGGCTGCTCGGCATTCTCTTCCCTGAAGAATACGGCGGCGCCGGGATGGGCTATGTCGAATACGCGACGATCATCGAAGAGCTCGGCCGCGTCTGCGGGGCGGTCGGTTTATCGGTCGCGGCGCACAACTCGCTTTGTTCCAATCATCTCTACTTGTTCGGAAGCGAAGAGCAGAAACAGAAATATCTCGTGCCGCTCGCACGCGGCGAATCGTTCGGTGCATGGGGCCTGACAGAATCACAGGCCGGTTCGGATTCGGCCGGCACCCGGACAAATGCGATTCGATCGAACGGCGGATGGAAGGTGAACGGATCGAAAAACTTCATCACGCACGCGATCGCCTGCCAGACGCTCGTCGCCGTCGCCGTCACAGATAAATCGAAAGGCAATCGTGGCATCTCGGCATTCGTCTTCGATAAGTCGATGGAAGGATTTCGTTCGGATCATAAAGAGAACAAACTCGGTATGCGGGCGTCGGAAACGGCGTCGGTTGTTTTCGAAGATTGCTACGTCCCCGAAGAGAATTTACTGGGAACCGAGGGCGAAGGGTTTCTGCAATGCATGAAGGTGCTCGACGGCGGACGCATCTCGATTGCGGCGTTGTCGGTCGGGATCGCTCAAGGAGCATACGAAGCGGCAGTCAGGTACGCGAAAGAGCGCCAGCAATTCGGAAAACCGATCGCGGAGTTTCAGGCTATCCAGTTCAAGCTGGCGGACATGGCGACGGAGATCGAGGCCGCTCGACTGTTAACGATGCGGGCCGCTGCGATGAAAGACGCCGGTCAGACCACGACACAAGGATCGGCGATGGCGAAATTGTTCGCGTCAGAGACGGCGGTGAAAGTCGCGGAAGAATCCATCCAGATCCACGGCGGCTACGGTTATACGAAAGACTATCCGGCCGAAAAATACTGGCGTGATTCGAAACTTTGCACTATTGGTGAAGGCACGTCGGAGATTCAGAGACTCGTT
>JBDTMK010000208.1:0-6081 GCA_039934315.1 Pyrinomonadaceae bacterium
TTAGGATCGGTGAAATACCGAATTACCACCGACGTAAGCCAGACGGCCAAGACTACGGTAAGAAAAAAAGAGAGATAATCCAGGGGGTTAGCAATCAGAAAGACGAGGGCCAGAGCCGGAGTGTTGTACAGAAGATCATGGCCGCCGTATATAATTCGATAAGCGGAAATAAATTCGTAAAGGAATGGGGAAAGACAAAGAACAGTCCAAGCTAGAGGGACGTAGTAGCGCTTACCAAACATCAAGAATAGAAAAACGAAAACTGATAGGAAACGTCCGATCGGAAGTAAGCTCCGTCGCCCGATGTCGTAAATTCCGAATGAAACCGGGTTGTAGACGGCATAGAGCCACACGGTCATAAGATTCGCAACGTTGATTAGCGTAATCGTAATCCCAAGGGCTATCAAATACGCGCTTTCTGTCCTCGAAATTCCTGGAGCGTTTGTTCTCGAAGCCGTATTCATTCTTGGTTCTGGGAAGATGCCCTCTTCTCTTGCCGCTCTTTCTCCAGCCATCTCTGATATTCCGCCTTGCCGCGCTCGAAGTCGACGGCCGATGCATAGAACCAATGCGACCCGTCGTCAGCCTGCACATTTCGCACGTAATAGATGTAATCCGTTTGTGCGGGGTTCAGTGCGGCAACGATCGCGCTTTCGGAGACGGATGAGATCGGCCCCGGCGGTAGGCCGCCGTACTTGCGAGTGTTATACGGCGAATCTGCATCGAGATCGCTGCGGTTGATGGTACCCTCCCAACGGTTCTGCATCTTCGCGATGTAGACCACGGTCTGATCAATACCAAGGGGTATGCTCTTAGAAAGGCGATTGTAAATTACGGACGCCACGGTCGGGCGTTCGCTTTCCACGCCCGATTCGGTCTCGATCAACGAAGCGATCGTTACGATCTCATGCGGGGTCCGCCCAATCGTTTTCGCCGCGTTATTCCACTCGGGCTTCCAAATCTTTTTGAACTGATCGACCATCACCTTTATCACATCGCCGGGTTTCGATTCTCGCGGCAGGCTGTAGGTGCTCGGATACATGTAGCCCTCGAGATTCTTCGCCGTCGGCGCGGTATCTTGAATGGAGCTCGTGTCTTCCATCAACAACAGGACCTGTTGCACGGTCACCGAAGGTTCTTGCGGGAATCTCTCAACGATCCGTCTGGCAATATCGAAACGCGTGAAGCCCTCGGGGATGGTCAGCTTAATCGTCTGCGTCTCACCCTTCTCCAACTCCTTCAAAACCTGCAGCGGGGTTATCGGTGAGTCAAACTGATATTCACCCGCCTGAAGCTTCTCCGAATCGCCGAGCGTACGCAGGTAAACTTTCGTCGCAATAGGACTAGCGACAACTCCTTCCGCTGCGAGTTTTTCGATTATCCCCGCCGGCGACGAGCCTTTTTCGATCACAATAAACTGGTTTGCCTTTTGATGCGCGTTGGCGGTCGTCAATGAACTGTACAGCCAATACGAGAGGCACATCACGAGAACGATCGAGAGGGCTGCCAATGAAAATAGAATCTTAACGATCTTCATAAGTTCGTGAGAATTTTAGCAGTGGTAAAATAACCGACAAAATGAGCGAACGACGAATCTTCCTCGCATTCGATGTCCCGGATGCCATCCGCAGCATCTGCGACAGTCACATCCTGAGCTTACGAAATCAATTTCCCGATGTTCGTATCGGCTGGGAAAAGTCCGAGAAGCAGCACATAACTGTGAAGTTTCTCGGAAATACGCGGCGCCGCTTACTCGAAGATCTGCAGGGCCGCCTTTCAAGCATCGGAGAAAAGCACTCGCCTTTCAGTCTACGGATTTCGCGGCCAGGCGTTTTTCCCCGAGCATCGCGGCCGCGAGTGCTTTGGATCGGACTCGAGGAACGCCCGAGCCGCATTCAGCCAATGTACGATGATATTGAGGCTATGTGTCAGGAGTTGGGTTGGCCAAACGAAACGAGAGCCTTTCGACCGCATATAACGATCGGGAGGGTCCGTGATCCAGATGAAGCGGCAGCTCTATCCGACGTTCATCTCAGCACAAAGATCGAGCCGGTCGAGTTCGAAGTTTCAGAGATCGTTATCTACGAAAGCAAACTTCAACCGACCGGCTCAGTTTATTCTCGAGTGGCGAGTATTCCACTTGGTGCCGCCTGAAGGCGCGACTCAAAACCATTCCTACCTGGCTTCAAGGTACTTTTCGATGGCTTGAGTTACGACTTCGCTCTCGGGTTTATCTTTCGAGCTGAATCTTGCGACGACCTTGCCTTTTCGATCTATAAGAAACTTATTGAAGTTCCACGTAATTTCGCCGGCGAACTCGGGGTTCGTTTCCTTCCCTGTCAAAAATGAGTACAAAGGATCCTGATCGTCACCCTTCACGGAAATCTTCGCGAACATCGGAAACGTCACCTTGTACTTCGACGTGCAAAATTCTTTGATTTCCTTCTCCGTGCCCGGTTCTTGTGCGCCGAAATTATTAGCAGGGAATCCGAGGACGTAGAATCCCTTTTCATTATATTTTTCGTAAGTCGCCTCGAGTCCTTCGTACTGCGGGGTGTATCCACATTTGCTGGCGGTGTTGACGACAAGCAGGACGTTGCCTTTATATTTTTTCAGCTTCACATCTTTGCCGTCGATGTCTCTCATCTTGAAATCCAAAATGGAAGGCGAGGCTGCGGAGGCCGATGGTGTGTGATGACAAACGAACGCCGCAACAAAGACAGCGCCGACTACGCAAGACACCAGCATTCCTTTCAACATAATATTTCTCCTAACTACTTATTAAGTTCTCGCGGCGATCGCGGCGGATTCGGAACCTGCTCCTTTTTCTCGCCGGTCTCCGAAAGAACTTCCTTTATCGCACCGATGCTCGAAAGCAAGGTAGACGTTTCCATCGGCATGAAGATCACTTTCGAATTCTGTGTTCGGGTCATATCGCGAAGAGATTCAATGTAACGCGATGTGATCAAATACTGCGTTGTCTGCTCTGCGTTTCCTACGATCTGAGAAATTTGAGCGATCGCTTGCGCATCCGCACCGGCCGCTTTCAAACGCGCCTGAGCGGCTCCATCTGCCTGAAGTATCGCCGACTCGCGATCGCCTTCACTTCGGGTGATGGCCGCCTGCTTCTCGCCCTCGGCTCGGGTGATCGCCGCCTGCTTTTCGCCTTCGGCCTGGAGTATGAGAGCCCTGCGGTTTCGCTCGGCGGTCATCTGTTTCTCCATCGTGAGACGCACATCCTCGGGCGGACTGATGTTCTTAACGTCGACTCGCGTAACCTTCACGCCCCACTTATCCGTTGCTTCATCCAGGATCAACCGCAGCTTAGAGTTGATCTGATCGCGGGACGATAGCGTGTGGTCGAGATCCATTTCGCCCATCACTGATCGCATTCCGGTAATAGTAAGCTGTACCAAACTTCCGACAAGATCATTTATCTCGTAAACGGCTTTGATCGGATCTGTGATCATCCAATAGACCACCGAATCGACATTGATCGTAACGTTGTCGCGCGTGATAACGGGCTGCGGGGGAAGATCGATAAATTGTTCGCGAAGATCGATGGACGTAATTCCGGGGCGGCTGTTCAGCCAATAAACGGCTCGCGGCGAATCCATGACGGGGATAATAACATTCAACCCGCTTTGCGCGACGCGGTGAAAACGGCCGAGCCGCTCGATCAGAAGGACGCTTGATTGCGGAACGATCTTGATCGTCTTGTATGCAACGGTGAGAAGCGCGATACCGAGAAACAGCAGAAAAATGGCGCCGACGCCGAATAACTCCATCTTGTCCTCCAAGGGTTTAGTTAGAGCAAATATAAACTATTTTTACGGACTGATACAATTTCCGGCCGTGCTACGCGTTCTAAGATGGAACATAACAAGGGAAGGAGACGTTCCAGGGTATGAAAGCTCTTTTACAAATAAATCGGAACCGGAGAAAAGCTCAGTAGTCATATCAAATTCCGCATTATTTCATTCAGCTAGTCCTCTTATTCATTCCATCGCTCTTCTCCGGTTCCGGTTTTTTTGCGTTCGCGTCGCATTGGCTTATACTTTGCGAAAGTTATGACGGTTAAGCTCGCCGATATCGCAGACGCCCGAAGAATCCTAAAGGGCATAATCAATCCGACACCGATAATTTCCGATGAAAAGCTCTCAGCTGAGTTAGGCGCAAGGGTGTTTTTGAAGGCGGAATGCCTGCAGCGCTCGGGATCGTTCAAGATCCGCGGAGCGTACAACACGATCTCCCGGCTCTCGGACGACGAAAAGAAGCGCGGCGTGGTGACCGGATCGGCCGGCAATCACGCCCAGGCTGTCGCTCTCGCGGCCAGGCTCCATAACATCAAGGCGACCATAGTTCTTCCAGAATTCGCACCCCTAACGAAGGTCATGGCTACACGCGGTCACGGAGCCGAGGCGATTCTGAAAGGGTCGACGTTCGACGAGGCCGTTGCGTACTCGCGCGAGCTTAGCCGCGAGTTTGGCTACACTTACGTGCATGCATTCGACGATGAGAGGGTTATTGCAGGACAGGGAACTATAGGCTGCGAGATCGCGGAGAGTCTGCCGGACGCGAACGTGATCGTTGTCCCGATCGGCGGCGGCGGAATAATTTCGGGTATCGCGATCGCGGCAAAGAGCCTCTTGCCAAATGTTCGCGTCATCGGCGTACAAGCCGAGAATGTAGCTGCGGTAAACCCGTCACTCTTGGCCGGCGAGCCGGTCGAAGCAAATCATCAGCCGTCCATCGCTGACGGGATCGCGGTTAAGAGGCCCGGGAACCTGACGCTGCCGATCATTCGCGACTTTGTCGATGAAGTTGTCGAGGTCAGTGAAGAAGAGATCGCCCGCGGGATATTTCATTGTGTCCTGAATACGCATCTTGTGGTCGAAGGCGCCGGGGCGGCAGGAGTCGCAGCCCTTATTGCGCGCAAAGTGAAGTTGGAAGAAAACGAGACCGTGTGCTCTGTATTGTGCGGCGGGAACATAGACGGGAATCTACTCAATCGAGTGATCGAGCAGGTTTTGGTCCGGCAAGGTCGGTACGTCGTGTTCAAGTTGCTGGTACTTGACCGTCCCGGCTCACTGGCGTCAATGCTCGACTCGGTAGCTGAGAGCGGAGCAAACGTAATTGAAGTGAACCATCAGAGAGCGATCTGGCTCGCTCCTTTGGGATACACCGGAATCGAAATGATCCTGGAAGTTCGCGATGAGCGGCACGGACGAGAGGTTCACAAACATCTCGGCGACGCGGGCTATCATGTGGAGCGTGAGGGAGTAGGTGACTGGGAAGAATAGGCTTTAAGGAGTAAACCGGGCGACCCCGAGCGGGGAGTTGAATCCGGTAGCATTCTGGCTAAACCCGGCCGCGACTATTTTCGCATCCGGCTGCAGTACGACATCGGCGCCTCCGGCGTCCCGGTTCGTAATAAAATTCGTTAAAAGAAAATCTTCCCGGTTCCCCGCTGCGGAAAACCGCGCGACGAAAAGACGTTGATTTGCAGGTACGGCTTGACGCGTTGGGTTGCGCCCTGCTGCTGATGTCTTCCAATTACGACTATGCGTCCCGAAGGCTGGACGAACACGCGAGAAGCACCCGAGCTCGGATCGCCAGTATCCGAGAACGCCGTTGTGAACTTTCCGCCGCTGGCGAAGTTGCTGTCCAAACTGATAGCCGTGCAGGTAGAAACCAGCGAACAAAAGAAAATCGCGAGCGAAATTGCACGGACGCAGACCAGCTCTAGCGATGGTTCCATATTGTTAAGTCGAACAAAAAGATGTGGAACTTTAAACCAGAACTAAAGCCACGTGCAAAGAAACTTTTTCGGCCGCTCTATCGTCTCTCGAGACCTTCCGTATAGAGCTCGCGATAGATCCGGTAGTTGTTCATTACTTTGAAGACGTATGCCTTCGACTCGGCGAAGCCGACCTCGGATGCGAAGATACCAGGTTCTTTCGGTCTGCTGCGGTCGAGCCATCGGGCGGCGTTATCTTCGCCACCGTTGTAGCTCGCGGCGATGGCCTCGTAAAGGCCGCCAAACTCGGATTTCAAATCTGCGATGTAGGCCGAGCCGAC
>JBDTMK010000209.1:0-6065 GCA_039934315.1 Pyrinomonadaceae bacterium
ACAACCGCAATTCACGGTCGGGAAACTCGAACAGTGTTATCACGAGTATCTTAGGTTCGATCCTCAACCGATAACTTAAACATCCCACCCACACCGTTGCACTCGATCGAAAGGTCGAGTGCTTCTTTTTTGTGCCTGCTGAATTTGTAGGAACGGCGAGCGAAGATTTTAACCGCGGATGACGAGGATTAAAGCCGATCAAGATGATCCGAAAGCGTCAGATCGGATTTCCATCCGCCAAATCCGCGTTTCAAAACACGATGGCACAGCCACCATAAAGTCACGAGCAAAACGACCCAAGAAGGCTAAGTAGATTTCTCAGATCTTGATTTGATCCGTTCCAATCCGTGTCATCCGCGGTTAAATCTCCGCGAATGAGCGAGCCGTGCAAGAGGAACCCCTCGCCGAATTCTAATTTCTTTAGACCTTCGGTGCTTTAATCATGACGAGAAGCATTTTGAATTTTGTGACGGCGTCTACGGCGTGCGGGACGTTGGCGGGGAGGAGAAGTGAGTCACCTACGTTGAGTGAGTGATCGCGATCGGCGATCCGGATGCGTGAGGTGCCTTCGACGATCGTGACGAACGCGTCGTATGGCGTCTTGTGCTCACTGAGGCCTTCGCCCTCGTCAAAGGCGAAGAGCGTGATCGTTCCGCCCGTGTTCTTTAGCAGGACGCGGCTGATGACGGATCGCTCTTGATAATCGAGCGCGGCGGGGAGGTTTACGATATCGCTATCATTCATGCGGATAATTTACCACGTCGCAGACGGCAACTCCCCCAAACTGCTCCCCTCAAGAGTTTTCGAAAAGGCGAGCCCGGGCACTTTACGGTGCTGAAAAGTTAAACGTCAAAACGCCATTCACTTTCACTGGCTGGCGGGCGAGTGTTGCCGGTGCGAAGCGCGCTTGGCGTGCGGCTTGGACCGCTGCGGATCGAAGCAATGGGTGGCCGCTGAGCGCAGTTGCGGAAATTACATCGCCATTTTCATCGACCAGCACTTGAACCGTTACCGCTCCTGCCGCTCTCACCGCTCGAGCGGCTGCCGGATACGCCGGCTGTGGCAGGTTGATCGCCTTGTCGTTCAGCACTCCACCGGAGATCGTCTTGCCGGGCGAATTCGAGTTTCTTTCAACGGCGCCGCGGTCTGTATTGTAGGCGTCCATAGGGACACCGCTGTCGCCGGTGTTCGCATCCGAATAGTCGTATGAAGACGAGGGAGAATCGCGATCGAGATCCCTTTCGACGATCGATCCGCGAGCATCCCAGAAATAGATCCCGATCAGAACGGCGAGCAGGATCTCGACGACTATCAGGCAGATCAACGGTGAAGATTTCCTGCCCGCGTGCGACGAGAACGGAATGAATGAGAACACAAGCAGGACGAGTGCGATAACGCCGGCCGAGCCGATCGCGAACCATGTTACGGCGTTGATAGTGCCGGCGATCGCCGAGATACCGCCGTCGGTCTGTGATTGCACAACTTCCTTCATCAAACGGACGACGTAATGAAGAGCGAACGGTGGTACTAAGCTGAGCAGCCCGGTCATTAGAAACAACAGCCCGGGCGGGGATGCCGTTTTGTTAGTCGTGAACAACCTGATGATGGAAACCAGAATACCGATCGCACACAGCACGGCCGCGAAGATCAACACCGCCCCCACGACAAATTCGACCTCTGCGACGCCGCCAAAGAATGCAGCAAGCCCGGCGGATTCGGAGTGCCTAAGAGTATCAAGGAATCTGAGCACCATCGCACCGCCAACGGCGCCGCTGATCGCGGCGATCGAAAACGCAAGCGAGGGAACAAGGCGTTCCAGGATGGATACGCGGACTGTGGAAGAAACGTGTGCGCCGGGTGTCATCATGGTGGGCGAATACTAGCGCGGGTAATCGGTCGAGTCAAAAGATGGAGAAAATATCGAGCGGACGGCGGAGCGGTAAGCAGTTTGCAACCTGATCGGAGAGCGTTTGCGTCACAATCCCGTTGCGATCTGCTTACCTTTTCGTTTCTGTTTTATCGATTGTGTTTCTACTGCTGGATATCGGCCTTGTTCTGGCTCGGGCGTTTTCGGGGCCGTCAAATATTTTTTTTTGGGGATGGGAATTATTATTACTTTGGATCGGATCATCTCGCTGGTCCTCATCGCAGACGCCCTCGTGTTCTGCATCGCAATGATCTTCCGTTCACGCGCTGTGAAGATTCGGTAAACCTTCTGTACCGTTACGTTGTTTGAACGCGATTGCGGGCGATGGAAAACCCGATCTCCTTTTGTTCAGATCATCTTGATCGGCTTCAGTCCGTGTCATCCCCGGTTAAATCTTCATCGCCCGAACACACCGTTCTTTTTCCTGAAGCCGCTGCCATATTTTAGTTTCGTAGTTCTGCCTTTAGATCCGCAGTCACGGAAAATTCAAACGACCTACGGAACGAACGCACCAGGGATCGGGCGATCGCTGGCCGCTCCGAATTGAACGATCTGCGTTCCCGCGGTGGTTCTTGCGATGAACCATGTCGCGCCGGAAGGCCGAAACACAGTCGGATCGAACTTACCGTCACCGTCGTAATCTCCCGGCGCGGGCACGTCGCCGTTCGCCCCGAATGGAAACCCGAAGAATGAGGAATCTTCACTACGGACAATGAACCATTGACCTGTCGAAGGCCTCCAAATCGCGACATCCGTTTTGCCATCCCCGGTATAGTCACCCTGAACCGCCTTGTCGCCTGAGGTCCCAAACTGCATCGCCAACGAGCCCGCGGTGCTGCGTTGTATCCACCACTCGCGCGGGCCTGGGCGGAATATTCCGACGTCAGCCTTCCCATCGCCGTCGTAGTCGGCCACAACCGGCTGATCGCCTGTTATACCAAATTGAAAGATGCGGGTCGGTGCTCCACTCGATTGGGATATGTACCAGATCGAGGTGGACGGACGAAATAAGGCGAAGTCGGCTTTCCCGTCCGCGTCGTAATCGGCCGGAGTCGGGATGTCGCCAGTGGTTCCGAAAGGAAGAGCGAAGAAGGAAAAGTCTTCGCTTCTTAAAACGAACCACTGACCGGACAAAGGCCGGAAGAACGCGATGTCGGTTTTGCCGTCGCCAGTGTAATCGGCGGGAGTGATTCGATCGGTCGACGCACCGAACTGAAGAGCGAAAGTTACACCGGTCGAACTGCGATTGATCCACCATTCGCCTGCAGCGTTCGGACGAAAGATTCCGATGTCCGTCTTACCGTCACCATCGAAATCGAATGTCGACTTGCCGCCTCGCTCGAACGCTCCGACGTCCGTTCCATTGCCGCCGGGGGCATTGGCCGCTGCGGGATTGTCGACAGTACGCGGGAATCCCGCTCCGCGCTGGTCAGTGGTCAAGCCGCTGCTCGTCCCTCTGTCGATCGCAGGACTGTTAGAGAGTACGGCGATGGTGCGAGTCAGGCCACCATTATTTTGCGGGCCGGCCGGGTCGAGCATCGGGTTGAGTGGCGAGGCGATTGTCCCTCGCTGGTCGGTGGCCGAAGTGAATCCCGTGCTTCCATCATTCTTGCCGATCAAGTTAAACCCCAGCGATGTGAATGCACCGTAGACATCAGGGGCGGAACTGCCAGTGTTTAGAGCGATGATACTGCTTTTGATATTGGCAATTCCTAAACGGCAGGCAATCCCGCCGCCGACCGCGGGGGTATCCCCGATCAATGGAGTGTTACCGCTAATCGTACTGCTGGTGACATTCAGTGTGCCGTCGTTACAAATGCCTCCGCCAGCGCCTATGGCCTGGTTACCGCTGAACGTGCTATTGATCACGTTAACGTTACCATTCACGCTGTTGAAGATGCCCCCGCCATCTAAACCTGTGTTACCTGTGAAGATGCTGTTGGTAACATTCACCGTGCCCGTGCTGTTGTAAATGCCGCCGCCGCTGCCACCGCCGAAGTAGCCTGCATCGGTACCAGAGTTGCCGGTGAAGGTGCTGTTGGTGACGTTTACCGTACCGCTGTTATTAAAAATGCCGCCGGCAGTATCGCCGAGGTTGCCCGTAAGCGCGCAGCTGACAACGTTGACCGTTCCGCTGTTGTTTTGAATGCCGCCGCCAAGGGTTGAGTTCCCATCGCTGATGGTCAACCCGGAGAAGGTCACCGTGCCTGTTGTTGTCACGTTGAAGATGCGGTACTGGGGTGCCATGTTTCGCCGCACCGTTAACAAGTTCGCGCCGGGGCCGGTGATGCCGACGCTTCCAGTCACGTCGGGTAGAGCTTGAGTCAGGTTAATTACGGAGTTTGGGGGAAGGTCGAATTCGATCCCATCGATACCAGCATGGGTGTTCGCCACTTGAATGGCGCCGCGAAGCGAACAGCCGGCAACGCCATTGGCACACGCGTTCACAACGATCGTATCGCTTGTGGTATTGACGTAGTACAGAAGCCCGCCCTCAGGCTGGACCGCACCGTCATAGCCCGGACCGGATTCAACAATCTGCGCTTCTTGAGGAACCAAGAAGAACAGGAAGGTCGATACAGCGCAAACTAAAACCGTGATCAGAACCGATAGTCTCTTTTTCATTTCGTCCTTTCTTATTTATTCGTCAACAATTCCCGGGTGCGGCATTCTGATTGTGGCTGTGGCTTTGTGATCCTGACCTTTTTAAGGCACGACGTAACACGCAGCATCCTCGGCATCATGGGAGCCGTGGCAGAACGAATGTTCGAAGCACAGGTAATCAAGGGTTGAATTGTCCTTTTGAAACTGGGTCAACAGTATCAGCTCAGAGTATTATTCCCTAGCTATTTCTGTCCCGCGTAGGTCGCCACAACCAGCGACTTTGCCCCGCAGCCGGACCTCCAGGTCTAAAGGAAAAAAGCCGTCGCTCACTGAAGAGCGACGGCCTTGTTTGTTCAATTGGGCGACAATCCTAATCGTCTTCCTCGTCCGCTTCGATCGCAAGAAGCGAGGCACTTGTGACTCGGTCTTCGTCGCCGGTTTTGATCAGCGTCACACCTTGTGCGCTGCGTCCGGTTTCGCGGATCTTGTCGACACCGAGTCGGATCAGTTTCGCCTGCTGCGTGATGATCATGATCTCGCTGTCCTCTTCGATCGGGAACGACGCGACGACCTTTCCAGTTTTCGCGGTGGTCTTCATGTTGATGACACCTTTGCCGCCGCGTTTCGTCAGCCGATAACTGCTGACGATCGTCTGTTTGCCAAAGCCGTTCTCGGAGATCGAAAGGATCTTCTCATCGCCTTGCTGCGAAACCGCACAAACCGAAACGACCTCGTCGCCCTTCCGAAGATTCACTCCCCGAACGCCGCGTGCAGCACGTCCCATCGGGCGGACGTCGGACTCATTGAACCTAACCGCCATCCCGTCGTGGGTCGCGATAAAGATCTGGCACTTACCGTCCGTGCGAATAACGTCAAGCAGCTCGTCACCGTCATCGATGTTGATGGCGTTGATTCCGTTAGCACGAATGTTCTGGAAATCTCCGAGTGTCGATTTCTTGATAACACCATGCTTCGTGACAAACGTGAGATAGGTTTCTTCCCCAAAATCGCGGACCGGCATGACGGCCACGAGCTTTCGTTCGCTCGAAAGCTGGACAAGATTCACGACCGCTTTCCCGCGAGCCGACGGTGCGGCCTCGGGAATCTCATGCACCTTCATCTTGAACACCTGGCCGTCGTCGGTGAAGATCATCAGATATGCATGTGTCGACGCGATGAAAAGATGTTCGACGAAATCTTCGTTCTTCGCTGTCGCACCAAGCCGGCCTTTTCCGCCGCGGCCCTGACGCGAATATGTCGAGACAGGCGTGCGTTTTATGTAGCCTGCTTTTGTGACCGTGATCGCGACGTCTTCGTCCTTGATCAGGTCCTCGATATTAAACTCGGCACCGGCATCGACGATCACGGTGCGACGCGCATCGCCGAAATTCTTTTTAACCTCCTCGAGCTCGTCGAGGATCACCTGACGCAGCACCCCTTCGTTCGCGAGGATGTTCTCGAGTCCTGCGATGTGTTGGATCAGGCCTGCGTATTCGTCGAGGATCTTCTGACGTTCGAGAGCCGACAACCTTCG
>JBDTMK010000210.1:0-6053 GCA_039934315.1 Pyrinomonadaceae bacterium
GCGAGGTCTTTGACCGCGAAATGCATGCGGCGAATATTAACCTGCTCCAAATTGAGACGGATCTGCGACGGGCGCTCAGTCGAAACGAGTTCGAAGTTTTTTACCAACCGATCGTAAATATGGAGACGAATCGGTGCCATGAGTTTGAAGCACTGATACGTTGGAAGCACCCGGTCCACGGTTATGTGCCGCCGAAAGAGATCATTTCCGTCGCGGAAGAATCGGGGCTCATAATCCCGATCGGACAGTGGATCCTGGAAGAAGCGTGCAAGCAGACGCGGATCTGGCAGAAGAACCTGCCTGGATTCAAAGACCTTTCTATCAGCGTGAATCTGTCTGCGAAACAGTTGATGCATCCGACGCTTTTGGGACAGCTTGAAGAGATCCTTCAGACGACCGGTTTAAAGTCGCAATTCCTGAAACTCGAAGTCACCGAGAGCACCGTTATTGAAAGGAGCGAGACCGCACTCGCGGTGCTATCCCAAATAAGGGCGCTCGGGATCTCACTTTCAATGGATGATTTCGGAACTGGATATTCGAGTCTCAGCTATCTTCACCAGTTCCCGTTCGAGCGCTTGAAGATCGATAGGTCATTTGTCGAAAAAATGGACCACGATCCAAAAAGCGAGGCCATCGTCAGGACGATTCTTTTACTTGGTAAAAATCTGAACATGGAAGTCGTCGCCGAGGGGATCGAAAGTAGCCGTCAGTTGGAACTGCTCCGTGTGCTCGACTGCGTCTTGGGTCAGGGATTTCTCTTTTCGCGGCCTTTTAACGCGATCGACGCGGAGAAGTTCTTGATCGAGAGGGCGATTACCGTGGAAGAAATCTCTCAAACTGTTTACGACCTGCCAGCGAATCTGCTGGAAGTACCGAACATCCAATAGCCAGAACCAGTCGAAGATATAAATCAGAAACTCCCGGGCTTACATCAATACGGTCCCCGCGCTTTCTCCGCTTTGAATTGGCTCCGACTTTCTTTCTTTTAAATTGTCGTCGCCTTTGCCGCTTATAATTGCTTTCTTCTTTTAATACTACCTACGGCTTCAGCCGGATGTGGATGTAACAATAAGATCCTTCTTTAGCCGAACTCTTTACTGGATGATAAAAAAGGCCGCCTCGCCAGGCAGCCTCTTTACCTTTTACTTTTACTTTTTACTCTTTAATTTTTACTCCTCACTTCGCCGCCGTCTGTGTCCGCGGTTTTGCATTTTTCACGTACTTGTCGAACCACTGAACCATTTCATACAAGGTGTGCTCGACCGACTCCTTGGCGGAGTATCCGTGAGCCTCAAGCGGCAGCATTACCAATCGCGCCGTACCGCCATTGCCGCTGATCGCAGCGAAGAGACGCTCGGATTGTATCGGGAAGGTACCCTGGTTGTTGTCAGCTTCGCCGTGGATCAGCAGGATCGGCTCGTTTATTTTGTCTGCGTAAAAGAACGGCGAGATATCGGTGTAGAGCTTCGTCGCTTCCCAGAAATTTCGTCTCTCACCCTGAAACCCGAAAGGCGTCAATGTTCGATTGTAGGCGCCGCTGCGCGCGATGCCCGAGCGAAACAGATCCGAGTGGGCAAGAAGATTCGCAGTCATGAATGCTCCGTAGCTGTGTCCGCCTACTCCGACACGATCCGCATCCACAACCCCCATCTCGACACCCTTATCGATCGCGGCTTTTGCAGAATCGACGATCTGTTGTATGAACGTGTCGTTGACCGTCTCCGGATTTCCGACCACCGGCATAGTCGTGTCGTCAAGAACCGCGTACCCCTGCAGTAGAAAGAACAAGTGCGAGATGCCACCGATCTGCGTGAATCGATTCGTCGAGCCCGACACCTGACCCGCGGTCGCAGCGTCAGTAAATTCCAGTGGATACGCCCAGACGACCGTGGGCAGTCGCGTTCCTTCTTTGTAGCCGGGCGGCGTATACAGCGTGAAAGAAAGATCGACGCCGTCAGCCCGCTTGTATTTCACGAGCTGCTTCTTGATTCCCCGAAGCTGAGGTGTGGGATCAGCGAAATCTGTTAGCTTCCGATTCATCACCGCAATGCACTGCGTCCCGGTAGGACATACCTGGTGATAGTAGACATTCGGCGGCTCAGTCACCGATTCCTTCCTTGTCAAGAATGTAGTCCCGGCCTCGTCGATCATCCCGACAAACGCCTCATACTCCTGGGCTCCGGACCGAAAGATCTCTTCCGTCCTCAGCGTTTTCAAATTCATTCGTCTGAAGAAAGGCCGATCGCCGTCGGGCGAAGCACCTGTCCCCGTCAGGAAGATGTCGTCGCCGGTTTGTCGAATTACATTACTGCCGTTAGGCAAGACTTTAGTTATCGGCGTGCCGATATCGTTGTATCGATCATTGACGTTTAGATCGGAGACAAGCTTTACATTCGACGGATTTCGATAGTCCGTCATGAAGATCCGCCGGCGCTGCGTGTCGCGGTTGTAGTCGAAGAACCACATCATGCCATCCTTCTCACCGAATATGCGGCCTTGATAGCGCTGCTCGGTCCTCAGTAGTTCAATCGGCTCAGACGAAAAGGGCGCTGCGAGCTTCATCAACTTGTCGCGTGGCGTGATCTTTTTGCGCGGATCACCGCCATCTAATGCCTCGACCCATGCAAGCGTCGAAGGCTCAGTCGGAATCCAGCCCGAGCTTCGAGGCCCGGTCGGCACACCTTGAATGGGAAGATTGTCCTGCAGCGGAAGGTTTGCGATCGTTTTCACACTCTTGCCGTCAGCGTCCCAAACCTCCAAAGTTTTCGGAAATCGATTGTACGGAAACTGGTACGAGAACGGTCGTTGGATTCGAGAAACGCGAATGTATTTTCCGTCAGGCGAAAGGTCCACCGTGTCAAAGATTGCAGGCTCACCGATCCGTCGCACTTTTCCGTTGACGTCGATCAGTGCGATCTGCGAAGTGGCATAGTATTCAAAAAGACTTTCGTCGTTCGGACTCTTCAAGAGATCTTGAAACGTCTGAACCGCACCGGTACGGCCGGACGTTTCTTGAATGTTAGGTTCGCTCGGCGTGAGATTTTGAAACCGCGGCGCCGCATTCCGTTTCACTGCAACCGCCGTCGCGAGTATCGCGTTCGAATCCACCCAAGAGATTCCTCCGAAGGCGGTGTTGACGTAAAGGTTTTTAACCTTAGAAGCTTTCGCTGTCGCTGCGTTGATTATCCAGAGCTCGACACCGGTCGGCGTGATATTAGCGGCTGCAATATACTTTCCATCCGGCGACCACTGCGGCGAGAAGATCTGTGCGCCGGCGGGAAGAATGACCGGCGTCTCTTTGCCATCCGCGATGTTCTTCAATTTCATGCTGATCGCATACGGCTGTCGGTGTTGACCATTCGTATTTGGATTTATCCGGACGCCGGCAAGGCGAAGCATCGGCTGGGCGAGCTCAGCGATGGGCGGATAGCGCAACGGTTCGAGCAGTATCATCCGATCGCGGACGGGCGAGACCGAAACTCCCGGGATGGCCGGGGCGTTAAGGACATCCATTATGTTTTTCGACGGTTGCTTGTATGCTCCTTGGGCTAAAAGGTTGTGACAAAGGCTGAGAAGGACGACTAATCGGATCACGTTTGTTTTCATTTTTCTTTTGCGGCATGGAGCCGCGCCTCAATTACGCCGGGGCGGTCATAATAAACTTTCAGAGACTTCTTTACGGTTTGGCGCGCATTCTTTCCAAAACCTTCCACGCGACGGACGCGATCGGCTCTCGATCGTTCGCGTGATTCTCGGTAAAAATTACCAGGACGTATTTCAAACCATCGGGTGTTTCGATGTACGCCGCGTCATGACGAGCCTTGCTCGTCCAACCGGCCTTCGACCAAAGGCTGACGCCCGGGATCTTTTTATCGATGAGCATCTTCCCCGTGAAACCCGTCGACTGATTGTCGTTGTCCGTCGTGGCCTTGTACGGATCGCGCTTCAAGAGATCCATCATCTGTTTGCTGTGCTCGGCGTTCACCGCACGACTGAGAGCGATCTCGGTTAACAGTCGGGCCGTCGCGTTCGTCGTCAGAGCATTTCGATTCTCGCTCTTGTAATTGCGCGACTGCTGTTCAATACCGTATGCATCTTCACAAAACGTCTTCTGATTTACGTTGATCTTCGGGTATCCCATCGATGCGAAGTAGCGGTTAACGCGATTGCGTTTGTATTGCCACTTCTCGAACTCGGACGGCGGCAACTCGGCTCCGCTCGAGGTGTCGGTCAGTACATCCAGAATGTATTGCGTCGCCTCATTCGAGGAATCGACGATCATATCCCTGACTCCGCGGGTCAGTTCCGGCGTCAATTTCACTTTTTTGCCTTCCAATTGTTGATGGAGCGCGGCGAGGTAAAACATCTTCACGACGCTCGCCGGATAGATCGACTGTT
Organism: Pyrinomonadaceae bacterium; assembly: GCA_039934315.1. Lineage (GTDB taxonomy): Bacteria > Acidobacteriota > Blastocatellia > Pyrinomonadales > Pyrinomonadaceae > OLB17. The sequence continues at coordinate 4,399 of JBDTMK010000210.1, forward strand.
CGCCCCGAACATTCGCCCAGCGCAAGTGCGCCGGATCGCGAAGATCGATCAGCGTTGCCGCCATCTCTTCGGGTTTGAACGTGCCGGCCGGATAAGATGCGATGACCTCATTCACCGACTGCTCAAGAATCGATTGCAGCTCGGATGACGCCTCGAGCTGTGGTTGCTGGTAGCCATCGGTCCGGATGATCTCGACGTGCTTCGAGCTCTTCTGGCCGAACGAGACTACGCACAGTAACGCAATACAAAAAAGGACCCGTAACGAGTGATGCATTTTAAGTTTTTCCCCTGGAGTCTTTACGAAAAGAGATCGAGTAGAGTATAAACGAAAAGCCGTTCGGTAAAAAAGCAATCCCTCAGCGCAAATCATGACAGACGAAAAACTTGTTCGCAGCCTCGGCCGATGGGACCTGACCGCGATAGCGATCAACACCGTCATCGGCACCGGCATCTTCATCCTGCCGGCCCGCGTAACGGGGCTCATCGGAAGCTACAGTTTATTCGCCTTCGTCGCGTGCGCCCTGATAGCAGGCTTGATCGTCTTGTGCTTCGCGGAGGTTTCAAGCCGCTTCGAATCCACCGGCGGGATGTACGTCTACGCCCGTGAGGCGTTCGGTTCAGTCGTCGGTTTCGAGGTCGGCTGGCTTTACTGGATAGTGCGCGTCGCCACGTTCGCGGCGAACTGCAACGCGTTTCTGATCTATCTCGGCTTTTTCTTCCCGGAAGCAAATTCCGGCTTCACCCGCGCGGCGTTGATAACTGTGATCATTTGCGGAATGACCGCTGTAAACGTGATTGGCGTACGACAGTCCGCAATCATGACGAATATCTTCACGGTGGGCAAGATACTTCCACTGCTGGTGTTCGTCGGTGTCGGCCTATTTTTTATCCAGCCGGCAAACTTCACATTCGCGCAGGTGCCGGAAAGCGGGAAGTTTTCGGAAGCGATACTTCTGCTGATATACGCATACGTCGGCTTTGAGGCCGCGGTGATTCCCGCCGGTGAAACCAAGGACCCGAGAAAAGCTCTGCCGTTTGCGCTGTTGACCGCGCTCGGCTTTTGCACGATTCTTTTCATCCTCATACAGATCGTCGCGATGGGAACGCTTGAGAACCTTGCTGCGTCAGAGCGTCCGCTCGCCGACGCGGCGGGAAAATTCATGGGTAGTTTCGGCGGTATTTTTATCGCGGTCGGCGCCCTCATCTCGATTCTCGGAAATCTAAATGGCGGTTTCCTTTCCGCGTCGCGATTGCCATTCGCGATGGCGGAGCAGCGGGAACTTCCCGGGGTGCTGGCTAAAACTCACAAACGTTTCAAGACACCCTACATTGCGATTCTTGCGACAGCCGCCGCAATGCTCATATTGACGATTCAGAGTTCGTTCTTCACGGCCGTTACGATCGCGACCGTTACCCGACTTCTCGTCTATGCGACTACATGCCTCGCCCTACCAGTTTTTCGTTACAGGAAAGAAGAAGTGCCGGAGGCAAAGTTCAAGGCCCCGGCTGGAATCCTTGTGGCGATACTTTCCATCATCATCATAGTGTGGCTGCTGACCGACAAAAAGGTTATAAACGAGAGCCTGCCGATCCTGATCGCCGCTGCACTCGGGTTTGTAATTTATCTCGCTTACCGCGTACTGGCTAACAACCGC
>JBDTMK010000211.1:0-6008 GCA_039934315.1 Pyrinomonadaceae bacterium
ATGAGAATATTTTTCGACGCTCATCAAATTCTCAACCCGTACGGTTCCGTATTCGGCCACTCGGCCCAAATCGTTTCGCCCAAGATCGACAAGCATTAGGTGTTCCGCGACTTCTTTTTGATCGGCCTGCATCTCCTTCGCGAGTGCAGCGTCTTCGTCGATCGTTTTTCCCCGAGGACGGGTGCCGGCGATCGGTCGATACTCGAGATTTCGGCCGGAACATTTAACAAGCATTTCTGGCGACGCGCCGATAATGCAGCTGTCCGGCATCTGCATTAGAAACATATAAGGCGATGGGTTGAGAGAACGCATCGCGCGATAGATGGAAACTGGATCGGCAGCCGTCGGACGCGAAAAGCACTGCGAGATCACGACCTGGTAGCATTCGCCGGCCCGTATAAGTTCCTTGATCGCATTTACAGCATTCTCAAATTCATCCTGACTCCAGTTCGAGGAAACGGATGCTTCGGAACGATTCGCGGCGGCGCGAGGTAACTCAACCGGATCGTTTTCCAGGATGTTGCGAATTGAGGCGTTTCGCCGCCTAGCCTTTTCAAGCAGGTGCGGGCCGGGATCGCCATCACCATCACTTTCAGAAAACACGAGCGTCACGATCTTGACGACCTGTTTCGCATGATCGAATGCGATGACCGACTTGAAGAACATGAAAGTCGCTTCGGACTCATCAAGCGCCGACCCTCTTCGAAGGGAAGGCTCAAACCAACCGGCGCAATCAAATCCGAAATAACCGATCGCTCCTCCTACGAAAGCGGGCAGCTCCTCATCGCAGACAACGTGCGTTTCCGCGAAGTGCTCCCGCAGAAAGTCCAGCATCGGAACCTTTACAGTCCGCGAGCCGTCTTCGTCATGGAGCGTCACTTCAGTCGCATTTCCGCTCGCGATCATTTCGGGATCCGTTCCGATAAACGAATAACGTGCTAGAGACTCACCTCCCTCTACAGATTCGAGAAGAAATGAATTTCGACTATGCTTTCCGAGCTTGAGGTAAACGCCGAGCGGCGTCAGGAGATCTGCCGAGATCGTTTCGACGACCGGTATGACGCGCCTATTGATTTCTTTCTTCTCCGAATCCTTCATCGCACAAAAAAAAAGCCGCCTTAATGTTAAAGGCGGCGTTTATAAAGACTCAAACTCTGGAATTGTAAGCGGATCGAACCGCTCAATTTCCCCTCAAGTCATACACCGCGGAGCCCAGCCAGCGCCAGGCCGATTCGGCACGCCAACTGTTACTCACGATGCTCGCTTGAAAGTTCATTGCAATAAAACTTGTAGCAAAATCATTCGACCGATGTCAATCACATTTTCGGCGGCACTTCGATTCCCATCGTATCAAGCGCGGCCGTCAGCGACCGCCTGACGGTGTCGGCGACGCAAAGCAACACAGCACGCCTGATCGGATCCGGCTCAGGCAGGATCTTGTGGTTGTGATAGAAAAGATTAAAACCCTTTGCCAGATTGAACGCATATTTCGCGAGGATCGCCGGCTCGTTCTGTGCTGCGGCCTGAGCCACGGTCTCCTCCAGCCGCGATGCGAGAATGAACATCGACCAGATATCATCGCCGCCCTCGGAGGTAAAGATCTCCGCCGTTCTAACGGGGTCGGAAGCGACCGACAGCAGATCGTCGAGATTCTCGCCGCCTTCGGAGAGCTTTCGGAAAATCGAGTTTGCCCGGACGGCCGAGTACTGGCAGAGGCACCCCGTCTCGCCCTCGAAGGACAACGCTTCCTTGAAGTCGAAGACGATCACCGTATTTCTTGTAAACTTTAAAAGGAAGTATCGCAGGGCACCGACCGCCAACTTGTGCGCGATCGCTTTTTTGTCTTCCGCAGATTCCTCGGGATGCCGAGCCTCGACTTCTGCGAGTGCGTTTGCTTCGAGTCGATCGATCAGGTCGTCGGCTTTAACGCCGAGGCCCTTTCGCCCGCTCATCTCAATGAAAGAGCGCGTTTTGTCTTCGTCGGAAATTACGAATCCGAGCTCCTCAGCCGCGGAAGGAGAAAGGGCGACCATTTCATAAGAAAGGTGGATACTTGATCGTTCCCCTCTTTCCGGTGAAACCGCGGCGACCCCTTTCTTGACGACGTCCTGGGTGTACGACTGGCGCGAATCGATGACGTTGTAGATCGTTTCGCCATGACCGAATCCGGGCGATTCTTCGTTGGCGGCCGGGTCCGATGTTGTGATCCACACCTCTTGTCCGTCGAGATACCTGTGAAACAGCCGGTAGAAAAAATCCATGCCGAGGATTCCAAGCTTCCACATCTGATAGGCGATGTCTTTACCTGTGTAGGTCACGGTTCCATTCGACCGTACGAGAATTTTGTCGGCCTCGTGTTCCTCCGTTCCGGAGTGTGATTCGAAAGGCATAACCCAGCAGCCTGCGTTCTTACCCTCGGTTTCGAACTGGATCACGCCGAGCTGCTTCATTTGCTCGAACGCCTTATCCCAAAAGTGAAGATGGAGTATTTCTGATTCTCGCGGGAGAAGGTCATACCGGATAGATAATCGCTCCATCGTGTCGACTATGCACTCAACGTTGCGCGTCGCAACATACTCGGCCAGATCGGCAATTTCATTATTGCCTTCCTCAAGAAGGTGTAAAACCTCGGCGCGTTTCTGCTTTAAGTTCTCATCGGCCAGATATTCCTGGCCGACCTTGGCGTAGAGATCCCAGCAGTAGTAATCGAAAGTCTTCCCGGCGGATGACAACTCCGCATCGAGTAGCTTGATATCGCTGAGCGTCTTATTTTCGAGATAGATAAACCCGACAACGACATCCGCTACCTGAACCCCGGTGTTGTCGATATAGTTTTGGACCTCGACCCGTTTTCCGGTTGCCTTGAGAATTCTCTGAAATGTGTCACCGAGTACCGAGTTCCTGACGTGGCCGATGTGAGCTGACTTATTCGGATTAACGGACGTGTGTTCGACGCAAACCTTTGGGGCCTTCAGGTCGGCAGAACTTCGAAGGCGAGGAAGCGGCTCCGCGGAAACGCGTGCCGCAATAAACTGCGGCCGGTTAAAGTAAACGTTTAAGTAACCAGCCCCGGCGACCTCGACTTTTTCAACGAAATCGAATTCCTCGAGCGATGACTTAAGTATCTCCGCGATCTCGCGAGGATTGAGCTTCTCGCCGGTTTCCTGTTTGATTCTTTTTACGAGCTCGAAGGCGATCGGGAACGCAACATCTCCAAGCTCGGTCTTTGGCGGAACTTCAGAAGCAAAAGAATCCAGCTCGATCCCAAAAGCTGCCTGCGCGGTGGCTCGGATTCGTTCACGTAAAACTTCATGTAGGTCAGTAAGCGTCATGGTTTCAATAAAACAGGGATTATACAGGGTAGAGTTAATAGTTTCGAGTTCGAAGTTCAGAGAGTCGGATTTCACGTAGAGAGTCGCAGTCGGCGTTTATAGTTCGACCTATGAACGATGGACGATGATGCCAGACGTCGGAGAGCACAACCCTGAGCTCCGGACCCTGAACTCTGAACTCGATTAAGTTATACTTTCAACTTCATGCGAACTCTTTATTTCGATTGCTTTGCTGGTGCGAGCGGCAACATGATCCTCGGCGGGCTTGTCGCGCTAGGGGTTGATCGTGACGCGTTGGTCGCGCAGGTCGCGACCGTTACTCCGGTGAGTTTTGCAATCGAGTTTACGGATGTTAACCGGTCCGGTATCGCGGCGGTCCACGCAAACGTTCGCGTGCCCGATGAAAAGGCTCACCGTCATCTCAGCGATATTGAAAAGATCATTGAGTCTTCCGCGGTTTCACACCCGGTTAAGGAAAGATCAAAGGCGATCTTCCGCCGCCTGGCGGATGCGGAAGGTAAAGTACACGGACTCGATCCTGGCCAGATTTATTTTCATGAGGTCGGCGCGATGGATGCCATCGTCGACATTGTAGGTTCCTGCATTGGTTTTGAAATGCTTGGGATCGAGCGGTTTCTTTGTTCGAAGATCCATGTTGGCAGCGGCTTCATCGACATCGCGCACGGGAAGTTCCCGGTGCCTCCGCCCGCCGTGACCGAGCTCTTGAAAGGCACGCCTTTCTACTCGACTGAGATCGTTGGCGAGCTTGCGACGCCGACCGGCGTGGCGATAATCACCACGCTCTGCGACGACTTCGAAAGCAACGTTGATATTACGAGCGACCAGGTTGGCTATGGTGCGGGCACTCGTGAATACGATAATTTTCCGAACGCGTTGCGGATGATCGTCGGAGAGACAGAGGCCCGAGGGTTCCAGCCAAGCCGCGACGAGGTGACGTTGCTGGAAACGAACATCGACGATCTCTCGCCGCAGATCCTGGGATTTGTAATGGAGCGTGCATTCGAACTGGGTGCTTTGGATTGTTGGTTCACGCCGATCCAAATGAAAAAGAACCGGCCCGCCGTAATGGTCTCGGTCTTATGCGAGCCGGAATCGAGAGCCGCGCTCACTGATTTGCTCTACCGCGAGACCACGACGCTCGGCATTCGCGTTCGAGCTGTGGTGCGGGAATGCCTCGAGCGGGAAACAGTTCGCGTCCCCACGGAATTTGGCGAAGTCGACGTGAAGCTCGGTAATCTCAACGGAAATGTCGTGAACGCTATGCCGGAGTACGAGCAGGTCCGGCGCATCGCGTTGGATAAGGACCTTGAATTCCGCACGGTCCGGGATGCCGCTCTTGCCGCATTCAACTCAAGCAGATCGAGGGCGGCATCGAGCTGATCGTAATTTTATGGCGACGAAGAAAAAGAAATTAATTGACCGCGACAAAATAGCCGCAGGTGTGAGACTGATGCTCGAGGGTATGGGCGAGGACGTGAAGCGGGATGGGCTTGTGAAAACACCCGAACGGGTCGCGGACTTTTATGCCGAGCTGACTGAAGGGATGTGGATAGATCCAAAAGATCACATCGAAGCTCTGCCCGGAGACTCGCACGACGAAATGGTTTTGGTGAAAGACATTTCGATCGCGTCGGTTTGTGAGCATCACCTCGCACCGTTTGTCGGGAAATGTCATATCGCATATATCCCGAAGAATGGCCGGATAATCGGTCTCTCGAAGTTGGCCCGTATTGCGGAAATTTTTGCGCGGCGTCTGCAGGTGCAGGAGCGGCTGACGCAGGAAATTGCCCAGACGCTTTTTCAGCATCTCAATCCGATCGGCGTGATGGTGGTGATCGAAGCCGAGCATACGTGCATGACACTTCGTGGAGTTAAAAAGCCGGGGGCGATCACGGTCACGTCTGCTGTTCTTGGCGGATTTAGGAAGGACCCACGGACCCGCGCCGAGGCGATGGCATTGATAAAGGGTTGATAAAATACTTCACGTAGTTTTTTAAGTTGCCTGACGTAAAACCTAAGGGGTCGGCATACCGACCTGTAATAAAAAACTTTAAGTTATGAAAAAGATTCTTTCATCACTCCTATTGGTTGTTTTGTCGACGCAGCTAATAATTGCGCAAGATTACACCAAACACTTCGACGGAACTCGCATGCGCGATCGAGTGATCCGCCTTTCGGCAGACGATTTCGAGGGCCGAGGGCCGGGAACCGATGGCGGCAAACGTGCTGCTCAATATATCGCCGATCAAATGAAGGCGTCGGGGATCAAACCAGGTAACGGATCGAGCTATTTTCAAAACGTGAAGCTTATCGGGTTGAAAGCGGACCCGAATACTCGCCTGCAGGTCGGCAACGAGTCGTACAAGTTCGGTGATGATTTTGTCGCAACGACAAGTGCTCAGCGGCCGGAAGTTTCGATCGACGCCGATCTTGTATTCGCCGGATACGGGATCGATGCCCCGAACTACAAATGGAGTGACTATGGCGAAAGCGCTGACTTTTATCGCGGCAAGGTTCTCATGATCATGTTCAATGATCCGCCCGCGACAGAGTCAGAACCAGATCTTTTTGGTAATAAGGCGCTCACGTATTACGGCCGGTGGACCTACAAATTCGAGGAGGCCGCACGTCGCGGAGCGGCCGGCGTCATACTCA
>JBDTMK010000212.1:0-5979 GCA_039934315.1 Pyrinomonadaceae bacterium
CTAGTTCTCGGGGCCGAAGGCAGCGGGCTTCACCGGCTTGTCGCCGAAAACTGCGACGTATTGGTAAAAATCCCGATGTATGGAAAAATAGACTCACTAAATGTTTCGGTCGCCGCAGGAGTGATTTTGTTCGAAGCGCGGCGTCAGCGATCCGAAAAGGGCTAAATCGTATGTTTTGTCCAAAATGTGGAATTCAAAACCCTGAGACGGGGAAGTTTTGCAGAAGCTGCGGCACGGATCTGGGGAATGTGTCGGACGCCCTTTCAGGAAAGCTGCCGGCCGCGCAAAATCTGGTGGATCGGAAGGGGAAGCCGATCAGTCTGGAAAGTGCCATCACGAAGTTCTTTATGGGAATCGCGTTTCTCGTGATCGCGATAGTTCTGGGGGTCACAGGTAGAGGAACGGGCTGGTGGTTCTGGATGCTTATTCCGTCGCTGATGTTTATCGGAAGCGGTATCGCGCATTACATTCAGCTGAAAAGCGCCGGAACTAGCGGAGCACGTTTCGCACCCGTTGATCAAAATTCCATTTCAGCTCCGGCTTCGCAACCTGCCTTGCCGCCCACTCAAATTGAATATGTCTCGCCGGAATCCCGTTACAAGACCGGCGACCTTGTTCCGCCGAGTGTTACCGACGGCACGACCAAACATCTCGAGATAAACTCCGAGGGCGAAACAATGACTTTACCGAAATTATAAGCTGGGAAATTAGTATTTCGGGATCTTCGGATCCACCTCATTCGACCATGCCGTGATCCCGCCTTTTAGATTCTTCAGATTACCCTTAAAACCCGCACGCTGAAGCGCCTGAACAGCGTTAGCACTTCGCATCCCTGCCTTGCAGTGGATCACCGTCTCGCGGGTTTCATCGATCTCGTCCATCCGATTTAGTATCTCGCCCAGTGGAATAAGCTTCGCTCCTTCGATCTTTGCGAACGCCCATTCGTCCGGCTGGCGCACGTCGATAAGCTGAATATCTTCACCGGCATCCATCCGACTCTTGAGGTCAGTAGCCGAAATTTCTTCTATCATCCAAATCTCCTTTAAATAATTGCTTAGCTAGACTTTATAAAGATTCGCCGGACAGCGCAACACGACCTAAATTCGAAGGGCACCTGTGGTTGCAACCGGAATCTAAAGCCTTTTACTGACAAAACTTTACACGCGTTATATTAGGTGGTGAAACCAGATAAGTTAAAATTGGCATCTTAACGAAATCTTATGCTACGACGTTTACGCTCGCCGCTAACAGCGCCATTCAACATAATCACGTGGGTCTTCCTGGCGGCCGCTGCCACGAGCCTATCGTGTTCCTCGAGCGGCGCCGGAGCTGAGCGACGCGGAAATTCTAGCGCGAACGCAGAAGATACCACGTCACCGATAGCCATCACGGTTGCGAAGACCGAAGCCAGGAACGTGCCGGCATATATACAGGCGACCGGCAGCCTGAATGCCGACGAAACTTCGGACGTTGCGCCAAAGGTCGCCGGGAAGATCGCGAACGTTTCAGCAAATGTCGGTCAATTCGTTTCCCAGGGCGCGGTCATTGCAAAGATCGACGACAGTGACGCTCGGCGCGAGCTCGTGGGCGCTCAGGCGCGCGTGAAGCAAGCTGTCGCCGGCGTACGTCAGGCCGAGGCCCGATTGGGTCTTGAACCGAATGGAAGATTCAATGCCTCGATAATTCCGGAAGTCCGTTCGGCAGGTGCGAGTTACGAACAAGCATTGGCGGAACTCAAGCAGGCGGAAGCGAACGAGAAGCGGTATCGGGAGCTGGTTGAGACGGGCGACGTCTCGATGATCGCTTACGAAAATTTCAGGACGGCGCGCGATACAGCGCGGGCTCGTGCAAATGCCGCACGGCAGGCACTCGAGGCTCAGGTAAATCTGGCTCGCCAGAATAATCAGGCGGTGAAGAGTGCGGAAGCGAACGTCGAAGCAGCCCAAACGGAGGTCGGCACGGCGCAGCAGGCTCTCACCGATACCGTGGTACGAGCTCCGTTCTCAGGATTCGTGAGCGCTCGTCCGGTTGCCGTCGGCGAGTTTGTCTCGACTGCTTCCATAATTGCGACGATCCTTCGCGCGAATCCAATCAAGATACAGATCCAGGTTGCCGAATCCGATATACCGGCGGTGCGAATCGGCCGTGGCGTTTCCGTGCAAGTCGATGCGTATCCGACCCGGAGTTTTGCAGGCACCGTCACCGCTGTCAATCCGGCGGTCGATCCGGCCTCACGTTCGGCGATAGTCGAAGCATCGATAGAAAATCCGGACAACGCTCTTCGCTCGGGTATGTTCGGGACGGCACGGATTACAAAGGACGGTGGCGGCACCGGCGTCTTCGTTCCAAAGTCTGCGGTCTACAATGACCCGAGCACGCAGTCATTCCGAGCGTTCGTCATCATCGACGGCGTAGCGAAACTGCGAGTGCTGCAGCTCGGCTCCGAAGAGGGCGACAGTTATCAAATCCTGGATGGGCTCGCTGCGGACGAGACTGTGGCAACCAGTAATCTTGCGGAGCTGTACGAAGGAGCTCGCGTAGCGGTGTAGTGCGTTAAGTGGGGCTAGGGACTCAGGGACCAGAGACTTGAATTTATGCAGTGGTTAGCTGAAATTTGTGTGCACCGTCCGGTTTTTGCGACCGTGATCGTCATGTTTTTGACGGTCGTGGGCGGGTTCAGCTTTTTTACACTTGGCGTCGACCGCTTTCCGAAGATCGATCTTCCCACGGTATCGGTCCGCACAAGCAATCCGGGTGCGGCGCCTGAAGAGATCGAGTCCGAGATCACCGACGTTATCGAGGGAGCGTTAAATACAGTTCCTGGCGTCGAGGAAATGCGATCGAGCTCTTCGCGAGGCAGCTCGAACGTAACGCTCACATTCAATCTTGAGAAAGATCCCGATCAGGCTTACACGGAAATCCAGCAAAAGCTCAGTACGATCGTGAACCGTCTGCCCGAGACTGCCGACCCGCCGGTTGCGCAAAAGGCCGATCCCGATTCGCAGCCTATCCTGATGTACACCATCAGCGCGCCCCGCGACGTGATGGAACTTACCGAGCTGGTGGAGAACTTGATTCAGGAGCGGATCGAGTCCGCAGACGGTGTCGGCGAAGTTTTTATGTGGGGATCCCGCGGGAAGCAGGTGAAGATCTACGTCGATCCTAACCGGCTTCGTGCTTTCAACCTTCCTGTTACCGAAGTTTCAAACGCGATCCGCTCGCAGAACCAGGAGCTTCCGGGCGGGAATCTGATCGAGGGTGCCCGCACGCTCGGCCTGCGGACGATGAGTAAGCTGACCGCGGTCGATCAGTTTAACGACATTGTTATCACGACACGTAACGGGTTTCCAGTAAAAATTCGCGATGTGGGCCGGGTCCAGGAGACGGGTCAGGATCCGACGTCGGCTGCATCGCTCGATGGCGTGCAATCTGTTTCTATCGGGATAAGAAAACAGTCGGGTGCTAACACCATCGAGGTTATCAAAAACGTCAAAGAGCGGATGGCGACGATCCTGCCGACCTTGCCGGGGGACATGCGGGTTGCGGTGATTCGCGATCAGTCTGAGTTTATTGAGAACTCACTCCACGCTATCGAAGAACACCTGCTGCTCGGCGGTTTATTCGCGGCTGTAGTTGTTTTCTTTTTTCTGTGGAACTTTAGATCGACGATCATCGCGGCTCTCGCAATACCGGTTTCGATCATAGCTGCGTTCGCGGCAATTGCGGCACTGGGTTATTCGTTGAACCAGATGACGATGCTCGCCCTGACGCTGATGGTTGGAATCGTTATCGACGACGCGATCGTGGTGCTCGAGAATATTTACCGGTTCGTGGAAGAAAAGGGAATGAGCCCGTTTCAGGCTGCGATCGAAGGCACTCGGGAGATCGGATTGCCGGTTCTTGCGACCACGCTTAGCTTGCTTGCCGTCTTTATACCCGTCGGATTTATGAGCGGCATCGTCGGCCGCTTTATGTCGTCATTTGGATTGACAGCTGCTGCAGCGATCGCTGTATCTCTGATCGTTTCATTCACGCTGACGCCGATGCTGGCAGCGCGTTGGATCAAGCGTCCTAATGAAGATGGCGAGACAGCGGTACACGCAGACCCGGAGACAGAGGTTGCTGGGGATGCCGACGACTTCGACGACGGCGAAATCCAAAATCCAAAATCCGAAGTCCCAAATTCGAGTAAGGCGGGATGGTTCTACAGCAAAGTTGACACGGCATATACGTGGCTTTTGAGAACCGCGATGCGCTTCCGTTGGGCTGTCGTATTGATATGCGTCGTGACGGTCGCCTCGATCGTGCCGCTTTACAAGTTTGTCGGTATGGCATTCCTTCCGGATGAGGATGAATCGCTTTTTCAGATCAACCTGCGGGGGCCGCAAGGAACTTCGCTGTCTGGAACTCAATCCATACTCGACCGGATTGCGCGCGATGTTCGGGCCCAGATGCCGGAGGTTCAAAACACTCTCGTGCTCGCGGGATTTGGGCGCGGTTCCGGACCAAACAACGGTTTCGTAAATGTGAGTCTGAAGCCCGTCTCAGATCGGTCTCTTTCGCAGTCGCAGCTTATCAATCAGACGCGCGGCATCATCAAGAAATATTCATCGAAAGATTATCAGGTCAGCGTCTCGGCGTCTTCCTCGATTGCAGGCAGCATCGGTCTCGGGCGAGGCGGGTCTGGCGTCGGTCTCTACATCGCCGGTCCCGACATGGATAAGCTGACTGAGTACGCGAATGACTTGGTCGAGAAAATGAAGCAGGATCCGATCTTCCGCGATCCCGATTCATCGGTCGAGGTCGGTTCGCCCGAAATACGCGTTGTGATCGACCGGACTAGGGCCGCGGATCTGGGTGTCCGCGCGGGTGACGTTGCACAGGCTCTGAACATCCTGGCGGCGGGACAGATCGTTTCAACGTTTAGCGCAGGCTCCGAGCAATACGACGTTGTGGTTCAGGCAGACGAGAAGTACCGCCGTGACCGAAGCTATCTGACTCAGTTCACCGTTGGCAGTACGAACACCGGCCGCGCCGTACAACCAGGGAACGCGAGCGTAAGCAACCAGGGCTCGAACAGTACAGGCCAGACGGCACCGGGCGGCGGCGTTGGGACCGTGCCGCTTGATCGTGTCGTTAAACTTACGGAAGGCTTGAGCCCGTCGTCTATCAGCCGCCTTAATCGTTTAAGACAGGTAACGGTTTCGGCGAGTTTGCCGCCTAACTCATCGGAATCCGATGCCATTGCAAAAGTTCAGGAATATGCTTCGCAGCTGCAGATGCCGCCGGAATATCTAACGGGCGTGACAGGACAGTCGAAAGAGTTACAGAAAGCATATAACGCATTTCTGTACGCGTTCCTTCTCTCGTTCGTGTTCATGTACCTGATCCTGGCGGCGCAGTTCGAATCCTTCATCCACCCCGTAACGATTCTTCTGACACTGCCGCTGTCGGTGCCGTTCGCGTTGCTTTCGACGGCCATCGCGGGGCAAACGCTCAACATTTTCTCGGCTTTGGGAATCCTGCTGCTGTTTGGCATCGTGAAGAAAAACGCGATCCTGCAGATTGATCACACGAACACGCTGCGATCGCGCGGCATGAGCAGGTACGACGCGATCATCCAGGCGAACCGCGATCGACTGCGACCGATCCTGATGACCACGATCGCGCTGGTCGCGGGAATGATCCCGCTCGTGCTCGGCAGCGGTGCAGGTGCGGCGACAAACCGTTCGATCGGAATTCTGGTTGTTGGCGGACAGTCGCTTTGTTTGCTGCTGACATTGTTGGCTGTTCCCGTTTTCTATTCGCTATTTGACGATGCGGCCGAGACACCATTCTTCCGCGGCATCGGAACGCGAGCTGCGGCGATCAGGACGGCGATCTTCCGACCGATTGTTGACCGATTTTCAGCGAGGCTTCGGACAACCGAGGACGTGCGTGACGAGAAGGACGGCGAGGTCGGCAAGGTCGGCTATGAAA
>JBDTMK010000213.1:0-5954 GCA_039934315.1 Pyrinomonadaceae bacterium
GGAGACAGGAGACAAGCGTCGTTCCGTCTTCTGTCTCATGTCTCCTGTCTCCCCATCTCCCCTTCTCCCTTTTTCCCGTCCCCCCTCTTGCCCTCACGTTTCGAATCGACTAAAATCAACGATTTCACAAGGGACGTGCGCGAAGGCCGTACAGCGGCGCACGATCTTAAAACTCGACTATTAATTACATCCGCATCCATATGAAAAAAGTTGGCATATTAGTGGGACGCGAACATTCGTTTCCCGAATCTATAATCAATTCGATCAACGAAAAAGGCGCCGGCAAAGTCACTGCTGAAATGATCACCGTCGGAGGGATCCGAATGGATGAGCCGAAGCGATGGGACGTCATTATCGACCGCATCTCTCACGAGGTTCCTTACTATCGAGCAATGCTGAAGCGAATGGCGCTCGAAGGTACACACATTATCAACAACCCGTTCTGGTGGTCGGCAGACGACAAATTTTTTAACTTTTCGCTAGCGGCAAAGATCGGTGTGGCGATCCCGAAAACTGTTCTGCTGCCTCAGCACGAGTACATCAAAGACATCACAAGCGAATCCTTGAGAAATCTGGAATTTCCCATCGACTGGGAAGGTGTCGTGAGTTATATCGGCTTCCCCGCGTTCTTGAAGCCGCATGACGGCGGGGGCTGGAAAAACGTCTCGAAGATCCACTCGCTCGAAGAGCTTTGGTCGGAGTATAACCAGTCGGGCAAGCTTTGCATGACCTTGCAGGAAGGCATTGAGTACGATCAATTCGTCCGGTGCTATTGCGTGGGAAAAGAAAAAGTTTTGATCATGCCCTACGACCCGTCGAAACCGTATCTCAGCGGAATGCAGTACGTGGATGTTGAGAGTTATCTTTCGCCGGAATTGCACAAGCGAGTGGAGCAGGACGTGATTACGATCTGCAAGGCGCTCGGTTACGATCTCAACACCGTCGAGTTCGCGATCAAGGATGGAATTCCGTATGCGATCGACTTCATGAATCCGGCACCCGACGCTGAGCTCGCATCCGTCGGCGAATACAATCATCGCTGGGTCGTGGACAACCTGACGAACTTCATCCTGCGAAAACTGGAAGAGGGATTCGATACCGCTGATTATCGGTGGACAGCAATGCTGAATCCTCCGGAAAAACAGGCCAGCGTCAAGGCACCAGCTGCAAAGCCGGCCGCCAAAACAGCTAGGTCAAAGAAGGCCGCGTCAAAGTAAAAAGGTAAAAGTAAAAGGCGATCAAGTCTTCGTGACTCGTTCGCCTTTTTACTTTTACCTTTCTAATTTTTATTTTCCTATTCTTCCGTTTCCATTAGCTCGAACGGGATTCTTGGCGAGAGCATCCTTGTCATTACGACTGCGACGATCCACACGAGCACACTTATCCCGGAAACGGTCCAGCCGATATCAGTTATCAGATTATCACCGAGAATTAACCCGAGTGCGATCGCGAAAAAGCCGACCATGTTCACCCGAAAGCTCGAGCGCTTGGTTCGATCCAGCGTGTCGAGCAAATTTACACGGCTGATCTCCAGCTCCATGTATTCTTCGTCCTCATTCAGATGCGAAAAATAATCTATCTCCGCCTGCGTCCAGCGCCGCAGTGAACTTGTCGCTGCCATCTGCTCGGCGGCGGCAAAGTTATGGATCACGTGGGCAAGCTTTCCTTCTCGAAGTGCCAGTTCCGCCTGTCCACGAAGCGTGCGAAAATTTTCGCCCACCGCATCGAGAACGCGTTTGAACACGATCCCGGCCCGCCGCCACTCACCAACCTGAAAATACGATTCGCCGATCCGCGAAAGCAGCCGGCTGTCGTTGCCCGCGTGACGCTCCGCGAGCCGCATCATTGCACGCGCTTTGCGCTCGAGCTTCTCATCGCTTTCCGTCCCCGCCACTGAACGAATACATTCCGCAAATTCAAAAAGGAGCTTGGCATCTCTCGGTCGAAGGATCGAAGCGCGTCTGAATGCTTCCAGAGCCTGCAGCAAAAGACCCGAAACTCTCAACTCATTTGCCAGATGACGAAGCTGGTTCGCCTTCTCGATATTATTCCCTTCGTCGGACGACGTTTTGCCGGGCCGCCCATCAAGATGAATATCGCGAAACGAACCATCGAGAACCTCGCTCGACGGGATGTCGTATTCCCTAGCTCGCTTGCGGGACTCGCGCTTTTCAGCAAAATAATCCCGAAGATCGATTGAAGGATTATCGAGTGAGTCCTCCTCCAGCCGCGGCAGAAGCGATCGAACAATGTTCCCGAACCCGCGGTGTCTCGACGAAAATACAAACCTCACATTTTTGCCCACTACCACTGTTCGATAGGTGAAGTAAACATTCCGGCCGCGTTTGATCCCGGGAAAGGCGATAGTTTCGACTTGCTCGATATCTGAGACTTTCAGACGGTCTCTAGTTCCTGTCGCGCGGGCAAGAAGGTAGGGCACGAGCCCGGTCCGGCGAATCCGACGTCCATCAAAAACGATCTTGTCAGTAATCCAGAGGAGAGGGATCAGTGTCCAGGCGATCAGGATCAGCCCGACCGCGTACTCGACGTATCCGAGATAGGCTAGCAGCGAAGAAAAAAAAGAAAGCACGAACGAGACGGACAGATACCCGCCCGCGGGTGAGCGGACAAAGGCAGCGTGATCATTTCTAACGATAGTCTCGACTCGATGCATACATCTCGCCGGCTGTCCGGGAAAATCTAATCTTGCGTCTGTATATCAGAAAATAACTAATGACGGAATGATTTTAAAAAGGCCGCGGCCCGAAAGAGGCCAACCATCTCTCGAACCGCAACCGCATTTTCGTAATTTACCTATTGTCCAAAAGGCATTCCGCCCATCGGCGGTTCAGGCGGCGGCTCTGGAATTTGCTGCGCCTTGTCCGGGTCAAGCTCCTTCAGTTTCTCCTTGGCGCTTTGTGCGGTCGGCGAAAGAGGGACTGCCTTGCCGTCAGAATCTTTCACTTCGCTGGCCGCTTTCACCAGATTGAAAAGAAGGTCGACAGCTTCATTTTTCTTGCCCTGTTTTTCATAGAGCTTTGCTAATTCGAAATTGACAGTCTCCTTCGAGACGATCGGGTCCGACATTGCAGATAGCTCCTGATAGAGAGCTATTGCCTCATCAGTTTTCCCGTCATCAGCACGTGTCTGGGCGAGTGCGAACTTAGACAGCTTTCCAACGTCGCCGCCGGATTTCGATAGTTCCTCGAAAGACGCGATGGCGGCTGTCCGGTCGAGACCCAAACGGTTCGATGCGGCAAAATACTTTGCTTTGTCGCCAATGTCGCCGCCGTAATTTCCTGCGACCTTGTCGAATTCGGCAACCGAAGCCTCGGCGCGCTCTTTCTCCGTCGCAAAGGTTTTCTCCGTCGAACCCGCTGGAACAGGCTGATCGGACACCCGCGTCTGCGAGATCTCGATAGCTTTGCCAAGTGCCGTCTGGGCGGTCGCGTTAGACCTCCCGCTCCAGGCATAAATTATCCAGACAACGATACCGAGCACGACAAGTGCGCCGAGGCCGTAAAGGATATTTCTTCCCTGCCCTTCGAACTTCTTGCCGGCTTGTTCGATCGTTCCGCCAATGCGCTGTTGAAATGGATCCTTATACCGGGGCGTATCCTTTGGTTCGTTCGTCGTTACCGCGACAGGTTCGACTCGTCTCTTTTTCCGTTGTGCCATCGTAAATAATGCAAGTTCGTGATACTTCGCCGTTGTATAATCCAGGATAACGGCCCGTTTCCAAAAGAGTTAATTTAGCTTAAATACTCATCGAGGGCAAATATGAAGCAGAGGGACACCAAATACCGCAGAAGTCTCCAGCAAGAGACTTTTTCTATCGCAGCGGGAACCTTTTCGAGAGGGTGGTGTCTAAGTAACCGTTCGCAGAACCTGCGGACCGTGAAGTTAAGTCTCTCCGGATGGGAGAAAGGCAAGCGCGCGAGATGATCTTCGGCAAGTCAATCGCCTTTGACGAGGAAGATATACGGAAGGTCGCCATGGCGGTCAGTGCTCCTGCGTTTGCTGTCACGGACTCAGATTTTGTCGATCGACTAAGAAGTGGTGACTCCGAAGCGTTCGACATTTTGATAACACGGTATTCGGGCGACATCTTTTCGGTGCTTTATCGAATGACCGAAGATGCCGAGGAAGCCCGAGATCTAACTCAGGATACGTTTTTGAGTGCTCTGAAAGGGATCAAATCGTTCCGCGGCGAGTCTGAATTGAAAACCTGGCTGTTTCGCATCGCGCTGAACCACTCTCGAAATCGGTTTCGTTGGTGGAAGCGGCGCAAACGAAACGAGACGGTCTCGCTGGATAAGCCGATCGGCGATGGGACGGCAACGATCTCGGACACGATTGCGGATGCCGGCGAATCGCCTGAAGAGTTGATGCTTCGTGAAGAGCGACGGCAGAAACTACTTGGAGCACTTGGATGCTTGCCGGAGATATTCAGAGAGACCGTGGTGCTTTGCGATATCGAGGGCCTAGGTTACGAAGAAACGGCCCGGACTCTGAATATCAGCATAGGAACCGTTAAGTCCCGCATCGCCAGAGCGAGGGAGCAGCTTCGAAAACGGTTAAGCGATTTTTGAAAATTGAGCGGATGATTGACTCGCCCCGGTTTTATCTTTGAAGACAAGACTATCGGTGCCAAACGAGGTCGAAGAGGACGAGTGAGGTTCATTCTGAAGCAGACATGGAATGACGGCGTCTTTGAAAAGACCAGCAACAACGTCCCTGCATGGCTGCGAAAGAGAAGAACATTAGCGCGTTGTTTTCTGTGAGCAGGAAACAGCCGGGGTCAGTGAGTCATTCGCTCAAGGCAAAATTATGACTAAATGTGAGGAGCTAAAATTCGATCTGCCGCTGTACTTTGATGGAAGTCTGAGTTCAGATCAGCGCTCGGCGGTTGACTCTCACCTGCCGGAATGCCCTCTCTGCCGTCAAAAACTTTTCGAGTTTGAACAGCTATCCGTCGGCCTAAGCTCGATGCCGCGTCGTTCTGCTCCGATGGATCTCGTAAATGCTCTTCGCGCGTCGGTGGCGGCTCAACTTGCCCTCTCAGCGGGTTCCCCTTCTTTTAGCCTGATCGAAAGCCCACGCCGGTGGGCGGATACATGGCTCGTCCCATCGGTCGCGGGGGCGATGGCAACTCTTACGATCGGAATCACTATGCTCTCGCTAATGTTGACATCTTCGCCGATCCCGCTCGTGGCCTACGAGCCGTCCACCAGATCGGTGCAGACTCCCGTGCTCCTGGCAAGCAATCTGGACATCTCTCCAGCTGAATATGTTCGGGGACGCGTCGCGATATCAGGGGAATCCCCAAGCATAAATCCTCGCGGCGCTCTCGTTGCATTGACTAAGTCGCTGGTCCGCGGCGAGATGCGCGATGATGAAGTGGTCGTCGTAGCGGATGTTTTCGGTAACGGACTTGCGCAGATCGCGGAAGTGGTCGAGCCGTCGCGTGACCGAAAGGCTGTCGAAGAACTAAATAGAGCTCTGCAGTCGGACCCGTCGCTGTCTCCATTTGTCTCGGCCGCTCTCGATCAGCGTTCATCCGATACGATCCGTGTCGTCCTCAAAATACAGAACGTTAACGTAAATACCTCATCCGACGCCCCTACACGCAGATCGAAAAGATCTCGCCGCTAGAATCCGACTTTTCCAATCCGACGATATAGAATATTCGAGTATCGGATGAAAGGGGATTTTTGCGGATGAACTACGGGTGGATCTTTGAGACTCTTATAAATGATGCGCGCCAGGCCGCGCAGGATATATTCTCAACGCTCGCCGACGTCGTTGGCGACAAAGCGGAAACGCTTCGCAACGGAACTGAATATGATGAAGTGACGCTCCCGCGCGACCTCGCCGCTCATCAAGGTTCGCAGACAGAGTGGTGGTACTACACCGGACACGCGCACTCCTCGTCAGGGCGCGAGTTAGGCTTT
>JBDTMK010000214.1:0-5914 GCA_039934315.1 Pyrinomonadaceae bacterium
CTTTCAGCGTTGAGATGGGAAAAAGAAGGATCTTTTCGACCCTGTTCAGAACCGAATCGAACGTCATGAAAGACTCGCGGTGGTATGTCCCGGTGATCTGCCCGCCCATCCCGATAGTTTGGATGGTCGCATTGCGATTGAACGCATAGACATTCAGAGCACTGCGAAACAACTTCTCGTTACGGGTGAATTTCGTAACGATCTTGTCTATTTCCGCCTGGTTAAGGTCCGCTTTGGTAAATGTCGTACTCTGCCCGAGAGCAGTGATGCTGATCGCCAGCAAAAGCGTAAAGATCGTCAATAATCTCATAGTCTTGGGTTCGATCTCCTGGTCAGAATCAAACAAGTAGATGCCGGGGGACGCGTAAAAGTTGACCGGCCCACGCTCTTCGGACTTTAAACGCAGAGATCGCGGAGAACGCAGGGAAAACATTAGAGCTTTTCTCCGCGGTCTCCGCGATCTCTGCGCTTAAAGCTCAATTAAATCAGTCTACAAACTCAACTTCGACCTTGTGGGGAATTATTCCCGCTTCGTAACCTTCCGCGAGGAGGCGGCGAACACCTTCCTTTCCCCGCTCGCCGTAATCGAGCGTCAATTCATTGACCCACATCGCGACAAATCTGTCCGCAACTTCCGGAGCCATGTCGCGTGCAAACTGCATCGCGTAAGCAAGCGCGTCCTCGCGATTCTCCATCGAGTACATGATGCTCCGGTGCAGATGACGCGAAACTTTTTTCATCAGTTCCGGACCCAGGTCACGCCGGATAGCGTTGCCGCCCATCGGCAGCGGAAGCCCGGTTCGCTCGTGCCACCATTCCCCGAGATCGAGAACTTTGTCCAAACCAAGTTCCTTGTAGAAAAGCTGGCCCTCGTGAATGAGCAGGCCCGCATCGACCTTGCCTTTCTGCACGGCGTCGATGATCTGGTCGAAGGGGTAAACTTCGTACTCGAACTTAGAATTAAAAAGTCGCAGAGCAAGGAACGCGCTCGTGAGTTCGCCCGGGATCGCGATCTTCATATCGCCGATCTCATCGGCGCCGCGCGGCTCCTTCGAGACAACGATCGGGCCGTACTTGTCGCCGATACTCGCCCCGTGCGGCAGCAAAGCGTATTTATCCGAAACGTACGCATATGCGTGAAACGAGATCGCGGTTACGTCGTAGACGCCGTTCTTCGCGTCTTCGTTCAGGGTTTGGATATCTTTTAGCGTGTGCTCGAACTTAAGATTTTCCGTCTCCAGCTTGTTTGTCGCCAAGCCGTAAAACATGAATGCGTCATCAGAATCGGGCGAATGTGCGACAGAGATAGTGCGCGTTTTCGGAGATATTTCGGTAGCTGTTTCCATTTCAGTACTGCTTGTAATAAACGTTGGTGTCGTAGAAAACCTTGATTCTACCGCTTTCAGCGTGCTTAGCAAAAAGCCCGTTCAACTCTTTTTCGAGGGCGGGAAATGCGGGATCAGCTTCCGTCGGCATGTAGGAAGACGACAGGACGCGGCCGCGAAGACCTTCGAGGTCGAAAACCTGTTGATTCGAGAACGTCGCCTGTTGATACCCCGAACCAAAGAAGATTCCAAGTCTTTCCTGATCGATGTTTTCATGGCGCACTTTGTCGTAATCGTTCGCGTGTTTTTTAAGGAGCAGTTCGTACTCGCGAAGAAACTCCGTTGTGTCGAGCTGCCTCTCGTTCCATATGAGTGCGACGTACCCGCCGGGTCGTAAGATGCGTGTAAATTCGTTTCGGCTTTTCTCCGGGTCGAACCAGTGGAAGGCCTGAGCGGCGGTCACGAAGTCGATCGATGCATCAGCAAGGTTTGTTTTCTCCGCCGTTCCTTGGTGACTTATGAAATTCGGAAACGCGTCTAAATATTCTTCCGCCGCCTCGCGCATGTTTTCGTTCGGTTCCACACCGTAAACCGTGTTTCCATTCTCGAGGAAAACTTTTGCGGAGAATCCGGTGCCTGACCCGATGTCGGCGAGGACAGAATTCACCGTGAGACCCATTTCATTTTTGAATAGGCCGAGTACTTCCGGAGGATAACCAGGACGGTACTTGACGTAATTCGCAACACGGTTTGAGAAGCGTTGAACTGTATCGGGCATCTTGTTTTCCTTTTCCGCTTTGCGACTTTACGGCAACTTTCATTGCGTTAACTAAGGTCACCAACTGACTGCGACGGACGTTCCCGCAAAGTCGCCAAGCCGCAAAGATCAAGAATCAATCTCATCTCCAGTCCACTGTGTCTTCCGCGAATGCGGCACATCGAACTGGTCCAATATCCGATTGCATAAATGCTCAACAAGCTCGTCGATCGTTTTCGGCCGATGATAAAATCCCGGACTCGCCGGCAGGATCTGCGCCCCGGCGCGGGAAAGTCTCAGCATGTTCTCGAGATGGATCGCGTTGTAGGGAGTCTCTCGCGGGACTAGTACGAGCTTTCGCCCTTCTTTCAAACAAACATCTGCGGCCCGGTGGATCAGATTCGTCCCGGCACCTGACGCGATCGCACCAAGGGTTCCCATCGAGCACGGAACGATGATCATTCCAGCCTGCTTATTGGAACCTGACGAAGGCTTGGCCGCGAGATTATCCAACCGCCAAAAACGGATTAGTTTCGAATCCGACGGCAGCCCAAGCCATTCGTTTAGTTTCGATGCGTCAGCATCTCGAAGATTAGTTCCCATCTCAACCTGTGCAACGGTCGCGGCGGTCGAAGACATGATCAGATTTATAGTTTCGACCGCGCCGCTCGCCGCCAGAAGCTGTAGAGTCCTGTGCGCATAGATCGTCCCGGACGCTCCTGTAATACCGACGGTTAACTCCATAAGGTGTGAATAAATTCTAGCCGTTCCGAAATTAAATAGAAAGTTGATACGAAATCCAAATCTAGTCCGCGTTATCAGGTAGGAACGCTCGGAAATAGGCAAATTCTTATAGGAGGCGAGACATGAACGGTTGCGAATGCACAATTTATAAAATGCTTTTGGGTCTGGTCAGCAATGACTATGTGGCGTGGGCGTTTATGAATCTCTCCAACGCTTACAAGTACGCGGACCTTTTAGTCTAAGTTTCTATTCAAATCCTCCTGTCGGCGGGAACCGTTTGTTCCCGCCTTTTTTTGTTTGTGCACGATGATTGGTGTAAATTCACATCTTCATGCTTCATTGCGGCTTTGTGACTTTGCGTGAACATCCGTCAGGTTCCCTCGTTCTAAGAACGTTCACGCAAAGTCGCAAAGCCGCAAAGTAAAAGTGATTTAGATTGGAATGAATCAAACCGATATCGAGAAAATCCTCCAGGCTCACCGAGACCTTGAAATCGACAACGACGAAGCCGTCACTCGTATTAAAAACCTTTCGTACGAAGATATCGGCTACGCTCGCGTCGATCACGCTCGCGCCGAACGGCAGGGCTTTCCCGAGGTCATCTTCGGCGAAGGAAAAACTTCTCAGCAGATCGCCGGAATTTTTGAGAAGCTTCTCGCGCGTCGACCAAATGTTTTGATCACGAGGACTACTAAGGATGTTTACGGCGACATTCGGAATATCTTCACCGACGCCGAATGGCACGAGTCGGCACGCATGATCCGCGTCGTTCGCGACACGACCGAGTTAGGTGTCGGAGAGATAACGGTCGTCACAGCGGGTACGAGTGATATTCCTATCGCTGAAGAAGCGGCGCTGACAGCCGAGGCGATGGGCAACACGGTGAAAAGGGTATGGGACGCGGGCGTCGCGGGTATTCATCGAATACTTGCTGAGCGTGAGCTGCTGCAGAACTCGCGAGTGGTGATAGTGGTCGCAGGTATGGAAGGTGCTCTACCCTCCGTTGTCGGAGGACTCGTTGCGGTTCCTGTCATCGCAGTGCCGACGAGCATCGGATACGGGGCATCGTTTGGTGGCATCGCCGCGCTCCTGGGAATGCTTAACTCGTGTGCGTCGAACGTAACCGTCGTCAACATCGACAACGGGTTTGGCGCCGGGTTCGTTGCGAGTTTGATAAATCGAAAAGTGGCGAACTAAAAAGAAAAGCTGGCCAAACTAGCTGGTAATTTTTCTTGTTTCCGCCATTCCGGCTCTGGTAAGCTTTTCCTGCCCGTCCCCGATTCCTCGGGCGTCAAACGTAAACTTTACGGCCCGGTTTCTCCGCATTATGCCTTGCCAAATTACGCGATTCGTCGTTGTTGCATCCCTCTTACTAGTCATTACCATCGTCGCCCACGCGGATCAGGCGCCTCCCCCGAAATATTCAACGAACGCTTTGTGATCAAGGCAATGGCATCGCTGCACGCCGCGGAAGTACTTACCATGCAACTACCGGAGCGGGATCTTTTGGCTCGCTCGCACAGCTTCGGTCGGCGGGCTTGATCGACCAAGCTCTTTCTGACGGATCGAAGTACGGTTATTCGTTCGCGCTAACGATGAACCGAGGGTCGTTTGCCGCGAACGCGACGCCAGCCCGATATAGAAAGACCGGACTTCGGTCTTACCACATCGATTACCGAGGAGTATTATTCGGGAATGATAAGGGCGGGGCTTTGGCAAACGATAGCGACGTTGTTATAGACACGTGCGCACTGTTCGGCATGAACGACAATGAGCGCTGCACGATCATGGCGATGCGCACACTGCAGGGGGCCGAGATGACGTATGCGGCGACGTGGGGCAACGGAAACTATTGTTTGATTCCGCAACTGTACATCTCCGGTTTGATCGACATGGTTCTCGGCACCTCTTACAAACACGGCTACCTTTTCGAAGTTAAGTTAACGGTCAAACCTACGCCTGGATTTCAAGTTTACGGATGGCCAGAACAATATGGCGTGACCGGAAGGCTGTCGTTTTTTATTGACCAGACAGGAGTGCTGCGCGGAGGGGATCATGGTGGGTATCACGCTGAACCAACGGACCCACCGATAAATTAGAAGCCAGAACGTTAGGTTTTAGGGATCGATCAGAACGTAGAGGCGATCGGCCCAGTCGGACCGAGCATTTCGCAGGATCTCATATTGGACGCGAGCCATTTCGGGATTGCCGAGTTTTACGTAGGTACGCCCGAGATTATACCTCGCCCTTTCGAACTCAGGATCAAAACCCACGGCGCTGTTAAAAGCCTGAAGGCTGTCGTCCGGTCTGTTCAATTCGAAATAGCTTTCTCCAAGTGCGTTGTAAGTTTTTGCGTCAGGCTTATACGTTTTGAGCTGTTCGTAAATCTGCGCGGATTCCGCGTACTTTTTTACTTTGAAATATGCCGCACCGAGACGCTCGAGGGCGTTCGCATGATCGGGCTTCATGATGATCGCTCGACGGTACGCAAGAATTTCTTCGTCGGTCCGATTGAGCCTGCCCAGGCTGAGGCCGAGCGAATATTGCGTGTCCGGAGTGTCGTCAACTCGCAACGCCTGCCTATATGCATCCACCGCATCTTTAAATTGGCCGAGGGCGTAACTCGACGCACCGATATTAATGAACGCCTGACTCCATTCAGGCCGAAGCCGGGCCGCCTGCCGCGAGGCCTTTAATGCGTCCTGGTGGCGGTTCAGAATGCCGTAACAAAATCCGGCCTGGTACCAGGCTTCGGAATAGTTCGGATCAAGTTCGACCGCACGCTCGAAAAATTGCAGAGCTCGTGTGTAATCGTCGCGAGAAAGTTGAGCGACACCTTGCGAATAAAATCTTTCGGCTGCAGAACGTTTGTTCTTCTGCGTGTCGGCGGTGAGTGAAGAAACCGTTTGGAGATCGCTGACTTTTAGTTGGAGTATCCGCTCGGCCGGGATCGCAAAATTCAGGCTCTGCCCTTCCGCCGCCTGCAGCGTCGCGATTCCGATCACCTGGCCGTACATGTTTACAACCGGCGATCCCGACGAACCCGGGCTTATCGGAGCGGTGATCTGAATGATCTTTCCGTAGCCGG
>JBDTMK010000215.1:0-5911 GCA_039934315.1 Pyrinomonadaceae bacterium
GGACCGAGGTTGCCGGTCGGGCCGTTCACCGAGTCGATGCCCCAATAGTATATTGTGCCGTAACGAACGTTCTTGTACACGAGCGCCCGCGCTTCGTCTCTGGCAACCCACTCCGGATTTGCAGTTGTGTACCCAAGCTTCTCGTAGAAGGGTGGAAGCGCGGTACGGTGATTGAGGACGCGGATCTGCATTGTCGAACATCCTACGCGACGGCAAAAGTCTTCGGCTTGTTCGATCAACTTCCTTCCAAGACCGCGGCCCTGATATTTCGGATCGATCGACAACAGCCCGAAGTAGCCGGACTCTGCTCGCAGCTCAACGTAATTGCATCCCGCCATCGTCCCTTCACCCTCGGCGAGAATGAACGTTCCCTTTTTGAAATGCTCGATCGTTTCCGCGAGGTCGATCCGTTCGCTTGTGAAGAACGATCCCTCGACCTCAAACGCGCGGTTTATAAGAATCACGAGCGCTTCCGCATCGGATTCGTCAGCATTTCGATATGTGAATTCGTCGGCGGACATGGCGATGATTAAAACACAATGGCGTGACATTCAAAAAGGTGGCAGCCGCCGCCAATCGGTAATCGCTTGACTCCACCGAAGCGTTGAAATATAAATCGTCCGCTACATCAAATCATTAGGAGGACAAACATTATGAGACGAGCATGTATCTGCATGGTGCTGGGATTGATCCTATGCATTTCGGCCGTTGCGCAGTCGGAAAAGATCCAAGGAGTTTGGAAGCTGAACGAGCAGTCGACCGGCGGCGGTACGAAGGTTATCTCTCAGCCCAGTATGTATCTCTTCACGAAGAAGCACTACAGCATCATCTACGTCGCCGCCGAGACGCCGCGGGCAGTGGTCGACGACATAAGCAAGATGACAGCCGACGAGCTTCGTGCGACCTTTGTGAGCGGGTTCATCGCTAATGCCGGCACGTACGAATTCAAGGGTGGCAAACTGACGTTGCATACGCTCGTCGCTAAGAGCCCGGCATTCATGGCAGCCGGGATCTCGGCGACGTCGGCGGTAACGATTAAGGGGAACTCGATGACGATGGTCTCCGAGTCGAATAACAGCGGCCCCGTACAAAATCCGACAACGTCGAAGTTCACACGGATCGAATAGAGCTCAATTAGAAAAGTGGGATTTCGGATTGGGGATCAGAGCAATATGGAAAATGTTATTTTCCGCACGGCGACCATCGACGACCTTCCGGATATCATTCGTATGCTCGCCGACGATTTCCTTGGGGCTCATCGCGAGCAGCATGTCGATCCGCTGCCCGAGAGCTATGTTCGCGCATTCAAGGACATCGATGCCGATGCGAACAACCATCTGATCGTCGCCGAATTGGGTGGCGAGGTCGTCGGCACACTCCAGCTCACGATCACGCCATCGATCAGTTTTCAGGGAGGGAAGCGAGCGAGCGTTGAATCGGTCCGCGTTGAGAAGAAATTGAGAGGAGCCGGCATCGGGCGCAAGATGATGCTCTGGGCCATCGAGCTCGCAAGAAATAAAGGGTGCATCTCAATGCAGCTCACGACGAACACGGAGCGCCAAGACGCTCATCGCTTCTATAGTGAACTCGGGTTTAAAGCCTCGCATGTCGGGATGAAACTATCGTTAGAATCGGGAGATGCGAAGAAAAGGTGACAATGACTTAGGCGAGAAGGTGACGTCTCTTGTCGTTCTACCAACATTGGGCTCCTAGCGGAGCCAAAGCGGACGACCGAAGAAGCCAAGCTATTTATGGGTGGGTACCAAATATGAAAGGGGCGTTCGCATCGTGCTCAGCTCAAATCGAGAGCCACGGACTCATATTCGCCGGCCTATAACATTGCTATGGTCTACGCAGGTTTGAGACAGAGGGACGAAGCCCTCGACGCTCTCGAGGATGCGGTTCAGCGTCACGACGTGCGGCTCATACTTCTGAACGTGGATCACAAGTGGGACCTATTGCGCCATGTGGGGCGCTTCGTCGCCATCCTCGATCGGCTCGGTTTCGAACACTGATCCGTCGAGCGCCAAGACTGCGGACGACGAGTTGAGATGGCGCGTTTATGACACGCGACGAGTAACGCCAACCGTGTATCCGCAATCCGAAATCCAAAATTCAAAATCCAAAATCAAAGTGTGTCTCCTTGAATCGCCACGTCCAATGCAATATAAAATTCTAAGTCGCTTTCTTATTTCCCTTTGCAAATAAAAAAAACTTGCTTTCCCTTCAGGAGGAGGAATTCGCATGAACCGCTTTGTTCTCGCAATATCTTTGCTTATTTTGTCTGTCGCAGCTCACGCACAGGGGCCGGTGTTGAAAAATACTCGCACCACATCGAAAGCGGATGTACCCGCGAAAAAATCGGTACAGCCGGTCGACAAGGAGTACACCGATTCGATCGTCAAAAATACGACGGACAAAATGTTCCTGACCGAATTCGTGGACCATCTTCCTCGTTCGGCAAAAGTCCCGAGCCCGGCGAAGATCCTCGGCTACCCGGTCGGCACACCGAATAAGCTCACATACACCGCGGATCAATATCGTTACTATCGCGAGCTCGAAAAGGCTTCGCCCCGTGTTCGCACGTTTATCTCCCCGGAGAAAAGCGAGCAGGGCCGCGACCAGATGTTGATCGTCATTTCGGACGAAGCAAATCTTGCAAAACTAAATCGGTATAAAGAGATCACGGCCAAGCTTGCTGATCCGCGGAGTATCAACGATGAGGTGGCGAAGCAACTTGTCTCCGAAGGCAAAGCGATCTATTGGGCGTCGGGTTCGATCCACTCGACCGAGACCGGCTCGCCCGAGATGCTGATGGAACTGGCGTATCGTTTGGCGGTTGAAGAAACGCCTTTCATACAGCAGATCCGAAAGAACGCGATCATCATGATCACTCCGACGCTCGAAGTCGACGGCCGCGACACGATGGTGGATCTTTACAATTATCGAAAGGCCAATGATGGCAAGCGCTCGCCAGGTTTGATCTATTGGGGCAAGTACGTCGCCCACGATAACAACCGCGACTCGTTGGGGATGGCCCTCGCTCTTTCGCGAAATCAGATGGCGCATTTTTTCGATTTTCATCCGACGGTCCTTCACGACCTGCACGAATCGGTTCCGTTTCTCTACACATCCACCGGCACAGGGCCCTATAACGCATGGCTCGATCCGATCGTTATCGACGAGTGGCAATCGCTTGCTTATTACGAGATCGAGGAAATGACGAAGCGTGGTGTGCCGGGCGTGTGGACCCACGGTTTCTATGACGGATGGGCGCCGAACTACATGTTCTACGTCGCCAACGGACATAATTCGATCGGCCGTTTCTACGAGACGTTTGGCAACAGCGGCGCGGATACGCAGGTTCGTAACGTCGGACCCCAAAGCGGCCGCGACTGGTTCCGGCCGAACCCGCCGCTGGCGCGTGTGAATTGGTCGATCCGAAACAACATCAACCTGCAGCAGAGCGCGCTCCTTCTGGCGATGAATCAGGTTGCGAACAACAAGGAAAAGTTTCTCAATAATTTTTACTTGAAGAGCAAACGCTCAGTCGCGAAGGCACGAACGGAAGGTCCCGCCGCGTATGTTCTGCCCGCGAGCGAGACCCGTCCCGCCGAGCAGGCAGAGATGCTCAATCTTTTAAAAATGCAGGGTGTAGAGATCCAACGGTTGACTGGCGATCTCGAAACCAAGGAAGGAAAGTTTGGCGCCGGCAGTTATGTCGTGCGGATGGATCAGCCGTATTCGCGGATGGCGGATATGCTGCTCGATACGCAGTACTACAACGTCAGCGATCCGCGGCCGTACGACGATACGGGATGGACGCTCGGGCCGCTGCACAATGTAAAGACGGTGCGGGTAAAGGATTTGAAAGTCCTCGATGCGCCGATGGCCCTGACTAACGGGCCCATCAGAGCGCAAGGCAAAGTAGAAGGTATAGGCGTCCGGGGGTTGGTCGTCAATCACACCGGCGAGAGTGCGATCGCGCAGCTTCGGTATCGATTAAAGGACATCAAATTTTCATCGGCCGAGTCGACCTTTAAGATCGGCGAGAAGAACTTCAATGCGGGTTCGTACATCATCAAGGCGGAAGGAAATCCCGCCGACCTTTTCGATCGCATAAAGAGGGAAGCGTCCGATCTCGGGTTGAGCGTCACCGCGGTAGATAAGATCCCCGAGGTTGCGGTGCATGCGGTCAGCGTGCCGAGAGTCGCGCTTGTTCACACGTGGATCAACACGCAGGATGAAGGATGGTATCGAATCGAATTTGACCGGCTCGGCATTCCTTATGATTACGTCTCTGATCAGACGATCAGTCGCACGCCGAACCTTCGCGATAAATATGACGTGATCATCTTCGGCCCGATCCGCACAAGCGCGCAGAACATCGTTCGCGGCGTGCCGACATTCAGCGAGAAGGAGGGAGCGATCCCATGGAAGCAATCCGATGTCACGCCGAACTTTGCGCGCTCGCCTGATCAGACGGACGACATTCGCGGCGGCCTTGGAATACAGGGCGTGGCCAACTTGCAGGCCTTCATCGCCGCCGGCGGTTTGTTCATCACGATCGCCGACAACGCATCGCTGCCGATCGATTTCGGAATTACATCCGGTGTGACGATCCAGGACGCCCGGCAGTTCCAGGCACGGGGTTCGGTCCTCAGCACGGTCTTTGCGGATCGCAAAAGTCCGATCTCTTACGGCTACGACGAAAAGGTCGCCGTGTATTTCAATCAAACGCCGCTGCTCAATGTTCCGGTCATCGTACAAGGCGGCGTTCCGACGCCGGTCGTCGGCGAACGCCCGAGCGGACGTGGAAGCATCGAAGATCCGGACATCGTTCAGGGCCGTCCTGCGGATCCCGCGCTGCCCACGCCGACTCCCGACCCGGTCCAGATCCCGCCCCTCGAGATGCGCCCCCGCGTTGTCCTGCGATTCGCTCCTGAGAAGGAACTCTTCGTCAGCGGGATGCTGACCGGGGGATCCGAGCTATCCGGAAAAGCCGCCATCGTCGATGTCCCCGTCGGCCGCGGCCACGTCGTAATGTTCGCCAACAACCCCATGTGGCGCCACGAAACGCATGGAAGCTTTTCGCTGCTCTTCAACGCGATCCTAAACTACGACAATCTTGGTGTCGGTCGAAGCGAGCCGCCACGGGCGGTGGGGACTCCGACACCGGCGGTGCAGTAAGTTCCATTTGTTTGATTTTGGATTTGGATCTTGTTCGTGGCCCTCGGTGAAATCTCAGTCATCTCGACGCAAGATGCAAAAGTCTGCGCGCAAGCAAGGGCGATACGCTCAACGTTGAGCATATCGCCCTTGCTCACGCGCAGACTTTTGCATTTCGCGACTGGTGCGCAGGCATCGTGCCTGAGCTCCAGTCGCGCCTGTCGATGGCGGCGGCGAGGATAGCGAGCTGCATCCGCTCTACGACTTTCTCATCAGCTCATTGAGTATCTCGATCTCAAGAGGAAGAGTTCAGCGCTGCGAAGCCTTCTGGTGGCATGCATCACCGGCCTGGCCGTCGGTACGTCGATTTATGTCCGGTAGCCGTAGACGGAAAGAGGGTTGCTATCGGCCTGATGCATATTCGATAGCGAATCACGCGACAATCCTGCCGTCTGAACTTATATGACCGGGGACGAGTTTCGAAAAATGGCTTTGGAATTTCCGGGCGCCGAGACGGCTCCGCACTTCGATCGCGTCGCGTTCAAGGTCATAAAGCGGCGCTCGTTCGCAACCTATCTGGACACCGACAACACCGCTAACATATTTCTCACGCCCGAAGAGCAGGAGAAGCTGAAAAAATGCTCTACAACCAGCGCGCCATCAAAGCGCCCGGCTAAAAAACGAATAGTACTGTTCGAGTTCCGCGTCCCCAAGAAGACAGTTCAATTGTCCAAGGAGCGTT
>JBDTMK010000216.1:0-5902 GCA_039934315.1 Pyrinomonadaceae bacterium
ACAACATAAAGCCGAAGGGAAAGCGACCCACGATTCTCATTCAGTCCACAGCACAAACCGTATTTAGGGTTGATGATTTCGCTGGCCGTCTCATTCGTCGTGATATTTCATCATGTACGCGATGGCTAACGACTGGATCAATGTGTATTTGAACCTGAGCAACGTTTACATGACCGGGCTGATGGCGGGCTCGATGCTGCCGATCATGCTGGCGACCATGCCGGGAATGTTCAAGAACAGGAAGATGAATATCGCGCTGTGGGCCGGGTCGGTGGCGGTGCTTGCGCTCTTCTGGGTGCTGCTGCGGTACGAAGCGGGAGTCGGGGATCGCCAGTTTATGCGGGCGATGATTCTGCACCACGCGGCCGCGATACAGATGTGCAAGGAGTCGGCGATCACCGACCCGCGAGTCATAAAACTCTGCGAGGGGATCGTCGAGTCCCAGGAGGGTGAGATCGCGGAGTTGAAGGCGCTGCACGCGGAGTAGCATCAAGGTCTTACAGGATACCGATTATTAAAATCTTATTTCAGATATTGAAGGAGAAAAATGAGCTGTTGTAGTGATGTAATGAAACCAATCGAGGCGGCTTCGTGCTGTACGCCGCAAGACACGGCGGCGACTGCCGCGAAAGCAATGAAAAACTCTGGCTGCGGCTGTGTGTGCTCCTGTAGTTGAGGACACAGAGAATCTTAAATTAGTGGGTGTAGTAACCGAGCGCGACATCTGTCACAGTGTCGCGGCTGAAAATCTTAGTGCCTCCGAAGTAAGCGTCAAAGAAATTATGCGACCCGCTTCCGCCTGTTGCGGTGCTGCTGATTCTTTAAACGGCCCAGAAACTCGACGAACATCAGGCAACCAGCCTGCCGGTCACTGACGAGAAGGGCGGTTGCTGCGGCACCGTTAGCTCGCACCAGATCCGATGGAATTACGCGCTTTATTTGCAGAAAAGCTGGATGAAAAACACGGTCCCCGTGCGTTCAAAGTGTCAAAGTAATGAGGAGCGGTATGAATGAGAAAATCAGTTTAAGAATTCTTCCGCTCTGCTTGACGATCGTTTTCGCCGCGTCTTCTCAGGTATCGGCGCATGAAAAGTGGTTTCACGAAACCGAAAATTACGGCCTGCGTTGGGATTTGTTTTTTCGCCCGTTGCCACTTTTCTTGTTTGGTGGAGTAATACTTATTACCGTCATTGCGGGAATATGGTTTCGACGGCGCGGTCGAGGATTCGTGCCGGGGCCGGAGAGTTTTGGCACAACTGACAGCCGTCGCTCAGCATTATACGGTTTGATACCGGCTATTCTCGGAATTCACGTTGGCGTTCCTCTTTTGGTCAGCGGCGTACAGGGCGAACTATTCACGCCGAATAATAAACTACCCGGCGTTTGGATTTATGCGCTGGGCTTAGCTCAAACAGGTATTGCACTTGCGATTTTTTACGGTGCACTAACAAGAATCGCCGCCGTTGCACTGGCGGCTTTGTGGTTTGCGGGAATCTTTCTGCTTGGACTGGAGCCGATGCTCGAAAGCTCGATGTATCTCGGTTTCGCGGCGTTCTTTTTTCTCGCAGGGCGCGGACCGATTTCGATTGACCGGTTAACTTTACCGCCTCTTGAATCTTCCGCCCGACTAATGTCGAAAGCAATTCCGGCAGTTCGGGCCGGATTAGGGTTTAGTCTCGTATTCGTGGCGTTCACCGAGAAATTCGCCAATATTCCGCTCGCCTTAGCTTTTCTAGAACGCTATCCGCTCAACTTTACTGCCGCCCTCGGCATGCCGATGTCTAACGAGACATTTATCTTATGCGCCGGCGCAGTGGAATTGCTCGTCGGACTGTGGATACTGTTCGGCATTTTCCCGCGCGAAATAATCTTGATTGCGTGGATTCCGATTAACTTAACTTTGACAGTTTTTAACTGGACAGAACTCATCGGGCATTTGCCGATTTACGGAACGATGGCGGTCTTGTTGGTCTGGTCACAAGGACGTGAAAATCTAGAGCTGTGGCTCTGCGGCTTACGCGAAGGGCCGCTGGCGATTTTGGGACAAGAAACGCAAACGCAGCCCAGTCAGGTACATGGGGAGCAAAGATAATTAGATTTTAGAGAAAGTCTAAACGAATAGAGAAAAATTCAATGTTGCCTATTATGACACCCGGCCTCCCCAAATTCGCGCTGACCGCCCACATCACTACCTCTGTCGGCTGGCTCGGCGCCGTTGTCGGCTTTCTCGCTCACGCCATCGCGAGCATGACGATACAGGATGCTCAGATGATTAGCTCCGCCTACTTCTTTATGGAGCTGACGCTCTGGTATGTCCTGCTTCCGTTATGCGTGGCTTCGCTCGTGACCGGACTCATTCAGTCTCTTGGCACCAAGTGGGGTTTGTTCCAGCACTACTGGGTGTTGGTCAAATTTCTGATCACCGTTTTTGCAACTGTCATTCTGCTGACTTTCATGCGGGGGTTCGACCTTCCGACCGTGGCAGTAGAGACTACAGGGTCAGTTGTATATTCGGGCGGTCATGGCGCCGCATCGCCGGTCGTCCACGCCGCTGGCGGGCTCGTCGTGCTGCTTGTCGCGGTGGTGCTCTCGGTTTACAAACCTTGGGGCAGGACGCCGTATGGCCGACGCATCGGGTAGACAATCGACGAAGTAAAATTATGATGACCGCTACCGTTCTCGCGAAGCAATCTGACGTGTCGCTCTACACCGTGCGGCACTACACGCGCATCGGGTTGCTGAAACCCGCCCGAAACCTCCAAAACAATTACAAGCTTTACCAGCCGTCGGACGCCGTGCGAGTTAGGTTTATCAAAGCCGCAGGGAATCTGGGATTTTCGCTCGCTGAGATCGCCGACATTCTGAAAGAGGCTAAACACGGTAACTCGCCGTGTCCGATGGTTCGGGAAATCATGGTCCGCCGGATCGAAGAAAATCAACGCAAGATCAAAGCGATGCAAAAATTACAGCGAAAGATGGAAAAGGCCGTTAAAGATTGGTCGAAAATGAAAAATTCTATGCCAAATGGCGATTCGGTTTGTCACTTGATCGAATCGGTCGGCGAGAGCGACGAATAGCGCTTGACCTGACCCCTGCTGACAGGTTGTAGAATAGTTCTGTAAAGCTTTTAGTGACAGGAGTGATAAAACATGAACGAAAAACAAACAACTACAACCGAGACATTTGTCGACCCGATTTGCGGTATGCAAGTTAAACCCGCAACCGCCGCCGGCAGTCTTAACCAGGATGGAGAAACCTATTATTTCTGCTCAACTGGCTGTCTGCAGAAATTTATAAATCCGACTGACAATAAGCAGTCGAGTTGCTGCAACGGCGGTTAGGTAGATCCGTACGCGGGGGGGGTTAAAGAGAAGGAATATGACAGGAACCGGAAAACAGAGTACAGCAAAAGAAGAGTTCATCGATCCCATTTGCGGAATGACGGTCCATCCGGCGACGGCGGCGGGAAGTTTTAAGCATGAGGGCACGACTTATTATTTTTGCTCGAAGGGTTGTTTGCAGAAATTTATTGCCCAAACGCAAGGCGTTCCGGCAAGTGGTTTTGTCGGCATCGGGCACGAGAAAAAGGAAACGGTTGAACACGGTGAAATGAAGGTGACGCCGGCGGGAGAATTTGTCGACCCGGTCTGCGGAATGACCGTCGCATCCGATACCTCAGCGGGCAATTATGTTTTCGAAAACGAAACTTATTATTTCTGTTCGACAGGCTGCCTAAATAAGTTCAAACAAAATCCGGCGAGCTTTCTCCAAGAGAAAAAAGAAGAAAAACTTGAGGCCGAGAGCCTGGGCGTGGAGTACACCTGCCCAATGCATCCTGAAGTTGTGCAGATAGGTCCGGGAAGCTGTCCGAAATGCGGGATGGCGCTTGAGCCGAAGGTGATGACCCTCGACGACGCGCCCGATCCGGAGTATATCGATATGAAACGGCGGTTCTGGATTTCCGCCGTTTTGACTATTCCGGTATTCGCATTGGCGATGGCGGAGATGCTGCCGAACTTTCACGAGTTAATTTCGCCCAACGTTTCTATTTGGATACAGTTCGTTCTTGCAACTCCGGTCGTCCTCTGGGGCGGTTTTCCTTTCTTCCAACGAGGCTGGGCTTCGGTCAAAAATTCCAGTCCGAATATGTTTACGCTGATCGCGATCGGAACCGGAGCGGCTTATCTTTTTAGTCTTTTCGCCTTATTTCTGCCGAACCTTTTCCCCGATTCGATCAGGAATCTACATACCGGATTGATTCCGGCTTATTTCGAAGCGGCCGCAGTGATCACAACCCTTGTTCTCCTCGGACAAGTTCTCGAGCTTCGAGCCAGAAGCCAAACTTCAAGCGCGATCAAGGCACTTCTCGGACTCGCGCCAGAAACGGCGATCGTGGTTTTCGACGACGGCTCTGAAACCGAGGTCGCACTCAAGGACGTACAGATCGGTGCGAGCTTACGGGTCAAGGCAAACGAAAAGATCCCGACCGATGGCACGATTCTAGAAGGCGATACATCAGTTGACGAATCGATGGTGACGGGCGAATCGATACCGGTCGAGAAAACGCCTGGCGACAATGTCATCGGCGGAACGATCAACGGCAGGCGCGGTTTTGTCATGAAAGCCGAAAAGGTTGGGAGTGACACGCTGCTGGCGCAAATCGTACGGATGGTTGGTGAGGCCCAGCGTTCGCGAGCTCCGATCCAACGTCTCGTCGATATCGTATCGGCCTACTTTGTCCCAGCGGTTATTCTCGTAGCGATCGTGGCGTTTGCCGTTTGGATGATCTTCGGCAGTTTCGCCTACGCAATGGTCGCGGCGGTTTCAGTTTTGATCATTGCCTGTCCATGCGCCCTCGGTCTCGCGACACCGATGTCAATTATGGTCGGCACCGGACACGGTGCACGACACGGAGTCTTGGTAAAAAAGGCGGAGGCTCTCGAGATTCTGGAAAAGGTCAATACGATTGTCGTGGATAAAACAGGGACACTGACCGAAGGTAAGCCGCGACTCCAAAGCGTGATTACGAATTTCGACTTCCGAGTTACGGAAGACGAATTGTTAAAACTTGCGGCAAGTCTTGAAAAGTCGAGCGAGCATCCGCTAGCAGAAGCGATTATCAGAGGCGCGGAAGAGAAAAGGATCGACTTGGCAAAGGTCGATGATTTTGAATCAATCACAGGCAAAGGGATCACCGGAACAATCGACGGGAAAAAGATCCTACTCGGTAATGCGAAGCTGATGACGGAAAACAACATTAATTTCCCGTCAGACGGAAAGGCCGACGAGCTTCGAGCAGAAGGGCAGACAGTTATGTTCGTCGCCGTTGACGGCAAACCCGCCGGACTCGTCGGCGTGGCTGACACGATCAAGGAGTCGGCTAAAGCGGCGATCGATGAACTGCATAGACAGAAGATCGAAGTCGTAATGATGACGGGAGACAACGCAGTCACGGCGGATGCGGTTGCGAAAAAGCTCGGTATCGATAAAGTGTTCGCCGATGTGCTGCCCGAGCAAAAGGCGGAAAAGATCAAAGAATTACAGGCCCGGGGCAAGATCGTCGCCATGGCTGGTGACGGCGTGAACGATGCACCGGCGCTTGCCCAGGCCCAGGTTGGAATCGCGATGGGAACTGGAACCGACGTAGCGATGGAATCCGCTGATATCACACTTTTGAAAGGCGATCTTCGCGGAATCCTGCGGGCAAAACAACTAAGCGAAGCGACAATGAAGAACATACGTCAAAACCTATTCTTCGCATTCTTCTACAACCTGGTCGGCGTACCGATCGCGGCCGGTGTTCTATATCCGGTTTTCGGTGTGCTTCTCAGCCCAATGATCGCAAGTGCGGCGATGACGTTTAGCTCGGTATCAGTTATTGTCAATGCGTTGCGTTTGAGGA
>JBDTMK010000217.1:0-5854 GCA_039934315.1 Pyrinomonadaceae bacterium
ATATTCCCATTTGCCCTGTAAGGAATATTTGAGCAGACCAGCGGGCATGGCGATCTGACCGTCGGTCAGACGGTGCGGATCGCTCTCGCATCTCTCGTGGCTTTTTGGGCAGGTGAGTTTGTTAACTCGTTCGTTCTGGCAAAGCTAAAGTTGCTGACCGAGGGACGATTTCTCTGGGTGCGAACAATCGGATCTACCTTCGTCGGTGAGGCGGTGGACAGTATCATTTTCTATCCGATCGCCTTCTTGGGAACCTGGTCGAATGAGCTGCTCATCAGCGTTATGATCGGCAACTATTTTCTGAAGGTTTTCTGGGAGGTCGTCGCAACACCGTTCACCTACGTCATAGTCAACTTTCTAAAGAAAGCCGAGCAGGAAGATTTCTACGATCGGGAAACCGACTTCAATCCCTTTACATTAGAAGCTTAGAAAAGTCGATGAAACTTACCCTCGACACTCCTATCATCGAGTTTCACAAGCATGGGATCTCGAAACTTTCGGCCGCAATGGCACGAAACCTAACAATGGCCGTTGCCAGCGAGTCCGCAAGTAGCGATCTCACAGAAGCGACCGTCGAAGACCTTCTAAATTACTTCCCGATGCGGTACGAGGACCGCTCGAACCTTCTGGCGATCGATCAGCTTTATGACGGGCTCGAGGCATCCGTCGAACTTTACACTCGCGTCTCCGGCGGTTTCCAAGTAGGCAAGAACCGCGGCCCTAAAGCTCCTCCGCTTTTTATTTTCGAGATCTCCGCAAGTGACGCCGAGCGAACGAAGAAGCCGGTCGTAATTTGGTGGTTTATTTCCGGCAGGCAGGCTCCGCACGTCGTCAACTATTACAAGCAGCGGTTTGATCGCGGCACTCGTTTCGTGGCTTACGGCAGATGGGAATGGGACGGCCGTCGAAACACTTTCGCGCTTAACATCAAGAAACCGGACGAGCTCGAGTTGCTGCCGCCGCCTGAAGGCAGCTTTTTCGGCATGGTGGAAGCCGGCGCTCCGGCGCCCGGAGCGCCCGACAGCAAAAGCTCCGACACGGATTCCGAAGAGCTCGACGAAACCGTTGATCCGGAGTTCGCAATGATACACACAGCACGTCGTGTTCCGGTTTATAGAAAGCTAGGTCCGTTCATGACGAAGCGTCTCCGCGAGATAATCTTCGGCGTGATTCAAAGGCTCGATCGAGCGTCCGTTCCGGAAAATCTGCCGAAGGGTCTTTTGAAGGAACAGGCTCTGATCCCCAGAGCTCAAGCACTCGCCGAGATTCATTTTCCACCGGACGATTCCACTATCCTCGAATATGAAAGCTTTCGCAGCAAGGCCCAGCGACGGCTCATCTTCGAAGAATTCTTCTGGCTTGTTTTTGCTCTCACGCTTATTCGCGGCGAGCGACAGAAGGAACCGAAAGGAACACTTATCGAGATGTCTTCGGCGATGGTGGATCGAATGAAAAGCATCGCGCCATTTGAGCTCACTGCAGCGCAGCAGCGGGCGATACAGCGAATAATCGCCGACATGACATCAGACGCCCCGATGAACCGGCTTCTGCAAGGCGATGTCGGCAGCGGTAAAACGATCGTCGCCTTTATGGCGATGTTCGCAGCGATCGAGAATGGATACCAGGCCGTCCTGATGGCTCCGACGGAGATCCTGGCGGATCAGCACGCCCGGAACGCAGAACGCATCTTCGCAGACACGTCATATAAAGTCGGGTTACTAAAAGGCGGCATGCGTGCGGCCGAAAAGCGGAAGGCCCAGGCGGCGATCGCATCTGGCGAAATTCAGATTGCGGTCGGCACTCACGCCGTCATTCAAGATGCCGTGAAGTTCGACAAGCTCGGTCTTGCCGTCATCGACGAACAACATCGCTTCGGTGTGCTACAGCGGTCGGCGATCCGCGCGCTCGGCTACAATCCCGACATCCTCGTAATGACCGCCACGCCAATTCCCCGCTCACTTGCGATGACGGTCTATGGCGATCTTGATGTCTCGGTCATCGACGAACTCCCACCAGGCCGGACTCCTGTAAAAACGGTCGTTGTCGGCGAAGATCGACGTGACGGAGTTTACAAAGGCATGGTCCGCGAGATCGAGCAAGGCCGGCAGGTTTATGTCGTGTACCCACTGATCGAAGAATCCGAGAAAGTGGACCTGAAGGCCGCGACAAAAATGTTCGAAGAGATCCGGGACGAGATCTTTCCGCAATATACGGTCGGTCTGCTTCACGGAAAAATGAAAGCTGCGGACAAAGATGACATCATGCGCCGGTTCGTCTCCGGCGAGATCAACATTCTCGTCTCGACGACGGTCATCGAGGTCGGCGTCGATGTGCCGAACGCGTCGTTGATGGTGATCGAGCACGCCGAACGCTTCGGCCTATCGCAGCTGCATCAGCTTCGTGGCCGCGTCGGCCGCGGCTCCGAGCAAAGTTTCTGCGTGCTGCTGACGGGCGATAAGAAAACCGCGGTCGCCAAAGAGCGGCTCGGGATAATGGAGGAAACCAGTGACGGTTTTCGGATAGCGGAAAAGGATCTCGAGATCCGGGGTCAGGGGGAAATTCTCGGCACCCGCCAATCTGGAATTCAGTCCTTTAAGATCGCAAACATTATCCGCGACCTGGAGATTCTGGACGAAGCTCGTCGGTCGGCGGAGGCCTTTCTCGGCCCGAACAGGAATAGTAAGGAAACGGAAAACCTGATCAAGCAAGTCAGGGAAAATCCTCGATTCGGGCTTGCAAACATCGGATAAAAAATCTTTTTCTGGCTTTTTCCTGTTGATTTCGTTATATTTACCGAGCAGTTTACCCAATTCTTTATAGCAAACATTTAGGGCCGACCTGTGCGGCCGGGTCACACAAAATGGCGGGTCTTTCCGACACGCCGAATCGATCACAGATCTGAGATGGAAAATCGACGCCCTCCCCGATCCCACTCATCTGACCGAAAGCCTTCTTTTGGACGGGGGCGAGGTGCGCCGCCGTTCCGCGATCGGAACCAGCCGACGAATAATTCAACTGATGGAAGTAGCGCGACCCGACCCGCAGACGGCCGCGGTCAACCGCCGAGGTCTCGATCTAATGATGCGAGATACCGCGACGGCGGATCCGATGGTCGCTTCAGACAAGATGGTGCCCGACAATTTGCTCCCGGAAGGTTTGATAGAACAAAAAGCGATCAAAAAGGGCGACCCCGGCCTCGCGGGTCCGATGTGGTCGAAAAAGAGATCAAGATCACGTCTGACGCGCAGATAATCGACGGGCGCTTCCGGGGACAGACGCTTCAGAATTCACCTTCTCCAAAAGCCTCGCACACAAACGGAAATCTTCGCGATGTGGTCTTCAAAGTTATTTCCAGGCGCGTGAGCGGCGGACGCATTCTCGACCTCGGCGCCGGCTGCGGAACGATAGGCATCGAAGCTATCTCCCGGGGAGCTATGCTCGCAACTTTCGTCGAGCGATCAGCTCGAATGTGCACGCTCATCAGAAAGAATCTTACCGACATCGGAATCAAGGACGGCCATGGAGAAGTTGTCGAAGCCGAGATACTTCTCTTCCTAAAAAATGCGTCACGCCGGAAACGCGTTTGGGACGTTATCTATCTGGACCTTCCGTTCAGTGACGAACACGCACAAATTTTTGACGGGCTGAGCAGCGGCTCGGCGATAAAGCTGCACGGGCTTCTCATAATCGAACACACGCCCGAAGTTTCGCACCCCGACAACATCAAACAACTCCGACGCTGGCGCACGATTGACCAGGGCGAAAGGATTCTCACGATCTATGAGAGAATCTGAATCGGAGTTTTTGAACGCGAAGATCAGAACTTGAAACGTGTACGGCGCAATATTTAAAGCTTGGACCTGATTTGACGCCGCGTTCAGCCTTAGGCACTCCGCATCTTTTATATGCGCATTATCGCCGGCGAATTTCGCGGCCGCGTCTTGAAAAGCCCCTCGGACAGCAGAACACGGCCGACCTCAGATCGGCTACGCGAAACTCTTTTTAACATACTGGCTCCAAGGATCGGCGATGACACGCGGCTGCTCGACCTGTGCGCCGGAACGGGAGCGATCGGGATCGAGGCACTGTCGCGAGGCGCTGAGTTCGTAACTTTCGTAGATAAATCGCGCCGGGCCTGTGCGCTGATAGAAGAAAATCTCGATCTGATCGGTATCGAAGAATCGAAGACGGAGGTCGTGGCGTTG
This sequence comes from Pyrinomonadaceae bacterium, assembly GCA_039934315.1. Taxonomy (GTDB): domain Bacteria; phylum Acidobacteriota; class Blastocatellia; order Pyrinomonadales; family Pyrinomonadaceae; genus OLB17. The sequence goes on from JBDTMK010000217.1 coordinate 4,206, forward strand.
CCTGCCGCAAATTTCACGGGACGAAAGCATCCAGTTGGATGGGACATTGCATTTTACGATCCGCCTTATACTATCGACTACTCTCTCGTGCTGTTTGATTTCGGCGGGGAGGATTCGAACCTGCTTCGGCCCGACGGAGTTTTCATTGCCGAACACCATTCGAAAAACGTTATGCCGGATGCTTCGGGAAATCTGCGCAGGTGGCGTCTTTTGAAGCAAGGCGAGACGTGTCTCAGTTTTTATGAGCGGGCGTAGTGACCAGTGATAAGTGCCCGATCCATTTCCATAGAGAATAAGACACGCGACTCTTCACTATTCACTTTTCACTTGTCACCTTGTTATTCGTCGCTAACACATGAAGATTATCGTCTGGCTGATTCTGTGTTTGATCTGGGGAACTACGTGGATATTCATCAAGGTCGGCCTCGAGGACCTGCCGCCGATCACCTTCGCAGCGTCGCGGTTTGTTCTTTCCGTGGCGATCCTGCTTCCCGTCATCTGGATCCGCGAATTGCCATGGCCCCGCTCTTCCGCGGAATGGAAGCTGATCGCGCTTACCGGATTTCTTCAATTCTCGCTCAATTACAGCGCCGTGTTTTGGGGTGAGCAACATATCTCGTCGGGGCTTGCGGCCGTTTTGCAAGCGATGATCACGGTCTTTGGCCTATTGCTCGCCTGGATATTTCTGCCGACAGAGAAGATCACGGGCCTCAAGATCTTCTCCGTGATCGTTGGTGTTATCGGCGTCGCCGTTATCTTCGCAGAGCAACTCCGCATTGAAAGTTTCATGGCCTTCATCGGGTGTGTCGTGATCGTTGCCGGCGCATACTTCGCCGCGCAGGCTTCGATACTCGTTAAGCTCCGCGGGAGTGCTCTGCACCCGGCAAGTTTGGTATGCACTCAAATGATCTGCGGCCTACCCGCCATCCTTATTTACGCGCTCGTCGCCGAGGGTAATCCCGTCTCGTTCCACTGGACGTGGCGGGCGGTCGTTTGTGTGGTCTATCTCGCGGTATTCGGCACGATCGCAGCATTTTGGCTTTACTACTGGCTATTAAGTAGAATCGAGTCGACCAATGCGATGATGATCTCGCTCGTCACACCGCTTATAGCGGTCCTGATCGGAGCGATCGTTCTCGGCGAACGGCTTCCAACCCAGACGCTTTTTGGCGGCTTCTTGATTGTCGCGAGCATCGCGTTGATCGTTTTGCGGAGAAAGCGGATAAGTAAAGTGACAAGTTAAAGGGCGGAAAACTCGTATGATTCGATCACTCCGTGTCATCTATCACTAATCAGTCAACACATGTTTTTTAAGTTCACAACCGCGGGCGAATCACACGGCAAGGCCCTGGTCGCAATTGTCGAAGGGCTGCCGTCCGGACTGCCGATCGACATCGCAAAAATAAATCACGAACTCTGGCGGAGACAGCAGGGATACGGACGTGGCGGCCGCATGAAGATCGAGAAGGACGAGGTTCAAGTTCTCTCCGGCGTTCGCCACGGAGCCGCTCTTGGTTCGCCCGTGGCGCTGATGATCGAAAATCGCGATTTCGCTCACTGGACCGATGTCATGTCTGCCGAAGCTCTCGAAAGCGCGCCGAAGAATGAAAGGATCGTGACGCGTCCGCGGCCCGGTCATGCAGACCTCG
>JBDTMK010000218.1:0-5840 GCA_039934315.1 Pyrinomonadaceae bacterium
AGCACGAAGCCGGAAAGATCGAAAGTCCGCCCATGACTTCGTTGCTTCGTGGTTCTTCTTAGTTCGTGTCCTTTTGTGTGAGTTCGTGGTTTCAGTCTGCCAGCAAACGGACCGGAACCATGAATCAACACGAAGGGTCACGAAACAAATCCAAAACCTCTACTATCGTTGCTGCGCGGCAAGCCATTCCAACAATCCTGGCTCGGCGATCGTATCGATTTTGTGGCTGACTTAATTCCACGATCCTGATCGGTTGAGGGGAAACCCGGTCGCTACCGCTCTCGGTTCTGACTCCCGGTCGCCATCCTCAAAAAAACTCCCCGTGCAGCTTCTTTATAACATCGGCAGCGACATCTTCTCTCACGACAAACGTCAGATTCACCGCAGACGCACCGTGCGAGACGAGCGCGATGTTCACGTCCTCGATTGTCGAAAATATCTTGGACGCGAGCCCCGTCGAGGCACGCAGGCCTTCGCCGACAACACAGATAACAGCGAACCCACGCTCGACCTCGACATCGCCGAGACGACGAAGATCTTCGACTATCTTTTCAACCGCGTCGGAATTATCGAGCGTTAGCGCAACCGATACTTCCGAAGTCGAGATGACATCGATCACTGTCCTGTGTCGATCGAACACCTGGAAAACGGCGCTCATAAAACCGTATGCTCCGAGCATCCGCGCCGACGTGATTCGAAGGATCGTGATGTTCTTTTTGCTCGCGATCGATTTGATCTTGTTCGGCGCCTCGCCGGACTCGCCGAGTATCATCGTCCCTGTCTGCTCGGGATGAAACGTATTACAAACGCGGACCGGGATCGAGTTATCAACCGCCGGCTTGATCGTCTTTGGATGAAGGACCTTCGCACCAAAGTACGCGAGCTCGGCCGCTTCTTCATAACTGAGGATCGGGATCGTACGCGCCGCATCACAGATCCGCGGATCGCAGGTCATGACGCCGGTGACATCGGTCCAGATCTGAAGCTCACTCGCGCCGAGTGCGGCCGCAACAAGCGCCGCCGAATAGTCTGAACCGCCTCGACCGAGAGTCGTCGTTTCACCGCCGCGACTCGCGGCGATAAATCCGCCCATGATCGGAACCTCGCCGTCCGTGATCAACGGCCCGAGCTCTAATTTCACGAGCTCGTTGGTCTCTTCGACTATAGGTGTCGCGGAGCCGTATTCGTCATCTGTGATGATGACGCGGCGGGCGTCTATATGGCGCGCATTCATGCCCTTGGCTTTCAGGACTTCTGCAAGCAAACGGGATGAGAGTTGCTCTCCATATGACACGACCGCGTCCTTTAACATTTGCAGCGGCAAGCTGCGACGCGAAACGCGCATTAACAGATCCGAAAGCTCGTCCCGCGCGAGATCGAGCTCGCCGCCAAACGCATTCGGAGAACCTTCCGGGATAAATATTCTCGAGACGTCTATATGTCGATCGAAGTGCGGTTGAAGCGAGGCGAACGCTTCGGCGAATTCACCTTTTTTTGCAGTCTCAAAGGCGGCGAGGAGCGCATCCGTCACCCTTGTCATCGCAGAGACTACCAAAACCGGACGCCGTTCGATCTGTGTCGAGACGATATGAAAAACGCGCTCGAATGCGGCAACGTCCCCTACCGACGTTCCGCCGAATTTCATGACTGTTGGACGTGTGGATTCGGTCAAATCAGGTATGAGTTCAACCGTTTGTTATTGCTTTGTCAAGCGAAAGCGGGCGCTGAAAATGTAGTTGGTCAAAGCTATCAACCGCAGATAACGCGGATGATGCAGATCATGAAAATCTCTTCAATTAATCCGCGAGACCCGCGTCCTCCGTGGTCAATCCCAATGCCTGCGATTACTGGTCGCCCTGATCGCCGTGGCCGGGTTTCACTTTCGTCTTGGCGTGTTGCTTGACATCCTGACTCAAGGATTTCCCGACGTCGTCGCTTTCCTTGAACTGCCCGTTTTCATCACGCTTCACATACCGCTTATCGTTACCCGTATCTATTAGTTCGCGTTTATCACTACCTTTTTTTTCTGCCATCACTGCCTCCCGTAAATGCAGGTCTACCGACGACGATCAAAAGCAACGACTATGCCGCGGGAATGTGTATGCAACCGTGACGGTCCGGAAAACTTAGGAAGATGACCGCGGCTCGGGCGGATGAGGCTGATCCGCGGTCAAAAACATGTTTATGACACAGTCAATCACCCGCACAAAACGGAACCGCCATTGATGTTTAGGATCTCGCCGGTGATATGCCGTGACCAATCGGAAAGTAGAAAACAGATCGAAAGCGCGACGTCGTCGGTAGCAGCGATGCGCTTCAGAGGAATGGCCTCGATGACGCTTTGGTAATAGTTCTCGTCCTCGAAGGCCGGACGAACCATCGCGGTTTCGATCCAACCGGGCGCGACGGCATTGACGCGGATATTCGGGCATAGTTCGGTTGCCAGAGCTTTGGTAAACGAGATCATGCCGCCTTTGGAAGCTGAGTAGTTTGAGTAGCCCGCCTCGCCTCGTTGGCCCGATGTGGAGGAGACCATCACGATCGAGCCTTTCGAACGCTTTTTCATCGCGGGGACGCACGCTTTTGTCGACGCCCACGCAGATTTCAGATTCGTGTTTATGACCTTGTTCCAAAGGTCTTCGGACATGTCTTCGATCGGTGCACCTTCCCACACGCCGGCATTGCAAACTAGAAGATCGATCCGATCAAAACGTTCGAGAGTCTGCTTGGCAAGAGTTTGCGCGCTGACCATATCCGAAACGTCCGCCTGAACGGCCATCGCTTCGACACCCTTATTCTGGCAGGCGCGAACGGTTTCCAGGGCTTCAACGTCGTTGCTCAAATAATTGACGACGACATTCGCGCCGCCCTCGGCGAGCCTGATCGCCGTCGCCCGGCCAACACCGCGGGATGATCCGGTGACGATCGCGGTCTTGCCCGCAAACAGGTTGTTTGGAAGATGTACGCTGATGGGTTCTTCTTTCATAAGCTTTCCTTTGCGAACCTGGCGAGCTTTGCGTGAGAAATTGATATCACGCAAAGCCCGCGAAGAACGCAAAGTTAAGATGTAGTTTTAGACAAAAAGTTTTGTGTAATAAAATAGCGATAAATATTTACATAATCAAAACCGAATGCACGATACGAATCTTCTCGAAGATCAGCCAATAGCCTGGACACCAACGCCGGACGTGATCGAGCGCGCGCAACTAACTAAGTTCATAAAGCAAGTCGGAGTTTCGACTTGGGACGAACTGTACGAGTTTTCCATCCGCGATGTGGAGAAGTTTACTGAAGAGGTGTTGAAGTTTCTCGACATCGAGTTCGACCCACCTTACGGGAAGCTGCTTGACACTTCGGACGGGATCGAGTTTCCTCGGTGGCTCGCTGTGAGACAGGAGACAGGAGCCGGGAGACAGGAGTCAGAACCGCGAGCGGTAGCGACCCGGTCACCCGATGCTGAGTCGACGATGAAAGCTCATGCAGGGCTGAACATCACCACGATGTGCCTCGACCGCTGGCAGACTGATGAGATGAGAGATCAGCCGGCTGTGATTTGGGAAGGCGAAGAGGGCGAGCCACAGGGCATTTCGTACAAACACCTCTTGAGCGTTGTCAGTACCTACGCGGGCCTACTTCGTCACGAAGGATTCGGTAAAGGAGACGCGATCGGAATTCATCTTCCGATGATGCTCGATACAGTCGAGGTTCTTTTGGCTATCAATCGAATTGGCGCGATTGCGGTGCCTGTCTTTTCCGGCTATGGCGTGGACGCAATAGCATCAAGAATGAATGCGGTAAGAGCGAGGGGTTTAGTTACCTTTGACGGTGTGACCCGCCGTGGAAAAGAAATCAATGCTTTAGATATTGCTCGAGATGCCGTTAAGAACTGCCCGTCGATGAAAACGGTCTTTGTGGTTGGGCGCTTGGCGCAAGACGATTTTGATTGTGAGGAAATGAGTTCACAACCAGGTGTTAAATACGTGGATCTTCACGACGAATTCCTTGAATTCAGCAGTTACGTGGAGGATCACGGGGACTGGAAACATCATCAACGCACTGAACCCACGTCCGCCGAAGACCCGCTCATCATCCTCTACACCTCCGGCACGACCGGAAAGCCAAAAGGCATCGCGCACACGCACGCGAGCTTTCCGATCAAGGCGGCGCAGGATATGGCGTTCGGGACGGACGTCGGACGCGGGACGCGGATCTCGTGGTATACGGACATCGGGTGGATGATGGGGCCGTGGTTGATCTACGGTGCGCTCATCAACGGCGCGACGATCTGCATCTACGACGGTGCGCCGGATTACCCGACACCCGATCGCATGTGGGAATTTTGCGCGAAGCATAAGGTCGAGATACTTGGCATCTCGCCGACGCTCGTTCGAGCGCTCGCGGCGCATGAAGGTTCACGTTCTAGCACCACCCCGGCCTCGCAAAGCCTCGGCCACCCCTCGTTAGACAAGGAGGGGAGTAGCGAGCAAAACTCCCCTCCTGTCTTAGGAGGGGTGGCAGCCGCTGCGGCTGACGGGGTGGTGACCAACACTCAGGCTTACCGACGTCCTCATGAACGCCACGACCTAACCAACCTGAGAATGTTCGCATCGACCGGCGAACCGTGGAACCCCGCACCGTGGTGGTGGCTTTTCGAAAAGGTGGGCAATTCGAAACTTCCGATCATCAACTACTCCGGCGGCACCGAGATATCAGGCGGCATACTGATGGGCAATCCCTTGCTGCCGATCAAGCCATGCTCGTTCCCCGCTCCGTGTCCAGGAATGGACGTCGACATTGTAGATGAAGAAGGAAACCCCGTTGGCCCGAATCAAGTCGGCGAGCTCGTCATCAAACAGCCGTGGATCGGGATGGCTCGCGGCTTCTGGCAGGACAACGAGCGCTATCTCGAAACATACTGGTCCCGATTCAAAGACACATGGGTCCACGGCGATTGGGCGATGCGTGACAAGGAAGGACATTGGTTCATCCTCGGACGCAGCGACGACACGTTAAAGGTGGCCGGCAAACGCGTCGGTCCGGCCGAAGTGGAAAGTCTGCTCGTCGCGCACCCCCTCGTCACGGAAGCCGCCGTCATCGGCGTACCCGACGAAGCCAAGGGGACGGCAATGGTGGTGTTCTGTGTTTTGAAGGATGAAGGCGCGATGAAGGATGAAGGCGGAAGGATGAAGGATGAAGCGGAACGAAGAACCGCTACTTCATCCTTCATCCCTCATCTTTCATCCTTAGAAGTGGAGCTTCGCTCTCTCGTCGCCCGCGACATGGGCAAGCCCCTCGCTCCCTCAAAGATCCACTTCGTCTCCGCCCTCCCAAAAACCCGGAACGCAAAAGTCATGCGCCGTGTTATCCGGGCTGCGTACATCGGAGACGATCCCGGCGATCTCACCGCGCTTGAGAATCCATTGGCCGTTGATGAGATACGAGACGTGGGCGGGCATTCACGCCGCGAGAATTAAATTTCAACTTCGTAGATCGCGTATTTTCCATCGCGGTTGCTAGTGAAGATCAGGCGGCGGCCGTCGGGCGACCAGCGGGGACTTAAATCGTCGGCGAGATCGCGCGTGATTCTGAGCTGGCCGGTTCCGTCGGAATTCATCACATAGATCTCCCCGTTACCGTCGGTGTTGCTCATGAACGCCACACGTCGGCCATCGGGCGAGAACGCCGGGTTCCCGTCTGCGTGTCGGCGAAATGTAAGGCGCGTTTCGGTGCCTGCTTCGGGCACGGTCTTGTAGATCTCGAAATTGCCTATTCGCCCGCCTTCCCTGTCGTTGGCGAAAGCGATTTCTCTACCGTCGGGGGACCATGCCTTTCACCAAGCC
>JBDTMK010000219.1:0-5793 GCA_039934315.1 Pyrinomonadaceae bacterium
AAATCTTCTACAAATTGGGGCAATATAATAAATCCCTTACATACCTAAATGATGCTTACGAAATGGAATCTTCTGAGTGGGAAATATTGCTCCTCCTTGGAGCGAATTTTGCGGAGCTCGGGCATTACGATGAAGCCCTGCAGTTTTTGGAGAAGTCCTATCACTACCACCAGAATCTTGAAACGCTATCGATGATCGGTTACGTCCAGGCATTGGCCGGGAGGAACGATCGTGCGAATCAAGTAATCAAACAAATAGAATCGGAATCGGAATCGAAGGGTGGTGAACATGATTCATTGAACCTAGCCCTCATCCACTTAGCAATGGGAAAAAAGGACCAGGCATATGACCTTCTCGAAGAGGCCTATGACCGGCGGGCCATGTTGATTGGGATCAGCTTCGATCCTCGATGGCGGTCGCTTCGCTCCGAGGATAAGTTTAAAGAACTTATTCAAACCGTTAACGGAACAAGCGAACCTCTTTAAAACAATACAGCCCGCCGATTGCTCGACCAGGCTGTATAGGTGTGGGGAGACGCCTCGGGAGGTAACTGTTATCTAGCCACCGATGATGACGCCGCAATTCTGTGTCGGAGTTTCGTAGTTCAAACCGCCGATGATAACGCCGGTGAGTCCGCCGATGATAACTCCGGTCAGTCCGCCGATTATAACGCCATAGTCCAGTTTTGTTAGCTTCGTCGATTCTGCGGTACAGTTGTCATGCGTTGAAGCTATTCCGCCTATGATAACCCCGCCATTTGCGTGAACGGTCGAAACCATCATTGTTAAAGCCAAGCAAACTGTCGGGATCCAACCTTTACGTGTTTTCATTTTTTTGTGTCTCCTGGGAAATTTGTTCTTCACCTTACGGCAGGTCTATTTCAATCGACGTGCCATACTCTGTACGAACCTTCGAAAGGTTCCAACTATTGTCTTTGCATTATTTACGCGCGAAGTGCGGAGTTTCCGGTTAGATAGTAAAGTTGGATACTTAATTACCGCAGTTTTCTGGGAAGGTAGTTTCTGTGGGTCTTTTCTGGATTTTAATCCAATTTGGACTAATGGATACTTTTTACCCATTCAAAGCTGTGGTAGTAGTAGGTATACAGTTCTACAACAATCCAATTTTTATCTAGCTTTTTCGCAACATGAGAATCTTGCCTCGCGGACGATTAGTCCGCTTTCCTCCAAGATCTACCGTATTAGCCTCGAAAGCCCTGCCTTGATGAGCGAAAAGAAACTACCCAGCTTTTCAAAAGCCATAATTGTGATTTTTGGCAGCGTGATCGTAGCGCTTAGTATTGCTTTTCTCGGAGAACAAGCATTCAGTGCAGGTTTCGGACTGCTTCTGCTTATCGCGGCGTTGGTCGCTCCGCGGATGAGCATGGTAATTCCGAGGTCGAACGTAGTAATAAGTTTTTCTGACTCCGTTGTCTTTCTCTCTTTTCTTTTCTTCGGTCCGGCCGCTGCCGTTACGATGGCCGCAGTTGAAACCCTCGCGAACTGCTATTTCTACAAAAGGTCGGGAAAGATTAAGTTTGCTGCGAATATGATCGCGGTGAACACATTTTCCGCCGCCATTAGCACCGCCGCAGCTTGCAGCGTTTGGACATTCGTGTCCGGATTTACTAACTTCTCCACATATTCCGCAGACACTCGCTCCTTAATTTCCACGCTCGGGATACTAGCTCTCGTCCAATTCGCTGCCGCTAGCGTTTTTGCCGCAGCCTTACTTCCCCGGCAGGATGGCTCATCAGCTTGGGCGATATGGAAGCGAGACTATCTCACGGGCTCGGTGTCTCACTTTGTCGGAGGTGCTACAGCCGGGATGGTCTATAAGATCATCAGCTACGGCGATTTTTTTACCGCTGCAATCGCCCTCGCCGTTTTTGGAATCGTTTACCTTACTTACCGGCAGTCGATACAGCAAATAAACTCGTCGGTGGAACAGGCTGAAGAAGCGGAGCGGCAGAAGTCCGAGGTCGAGCGTGAGCGGAGGATCGAGGCCGAGCGTCACACGCTGCAGCTGCGTGAGTCGCTGGAGCAGGAAGAGCGTGCGAACAAGGCGCTGAGAAAGAGCGAACGCGACTTTCAGCATGCGGCGCTGCACGATTCGCTGACCGGGCTGGCAAACAGAAAACAGCTCAACGACATACTTCGGACGCTGATCACGGAATACAAGCTCGATCCGATGCGCAGCTTCCAGGTACTCTTCCTCGATATCCGAGGCTTTAAGAACATCAACGACAGCCTCGGCCACTCGATCGGCGACAAGGTCCTGATGATCGCTGCGAAGCGTTTCACGCGGATGCTCAACGTAGGCGATACGGTCTCACGCATCGGCGGAGACGAATTCGCGATCGTCCTCAGAAACCTGCCGACCTCGGGCAAGGCGCAGAAGGTCGCACGAAGGATCTACGAGAGCATCATCCAGCCGTTCTCGCTGAGCGGCAACCGCATCAACATCGACGTCAATATCGGCATCGCTCCGTGCGATACGGAATACAACACTCCCGAAGAGATCCTTCGCGACGCCGACATCGCGATGCACTACGCAAAGGAACGTGACGACGGTCCGCAGGTGTTTACCAAAGAACTGCGGGCGAGGTTCCTGGAACGGATAAGATTCGAGATGGATCTGCGGAGCGCCATCGACCGAAATGAACTGGCCGTGCACTATCAGCCGATCGTGAATCTGACCGACGGACGTATCGTCGGTTTCGAAGCGCTGCTGCGATGGCACCACGCGGAATTTGGAATGATACCGCCAGTCAAGTTCATCCCGATCGCGGAACAAGCCGGGCTGATCCAACCGATCACGGTTTGGGTATTGAGGGAGACGTCGGAACAGCTTGCACAGTGGCAAAAGATCTCACCGGAATACAAGAACCTGATGGTGAGTGTGAATATCTCGGGCAAGCATTTGTCGAACGACGATCTGGTGGAAGATGTCGAGAACGTTCTCGCGTCGTCGAAGATCGCGGCGAAAACACTCAAGCTCGAGATCACCGAGAGCGTTGCGATGGAAAACGCCGAGCACACGATCAACGTACTCAACAAGCTAAAGCAGATCGGCGTCCAGCTCAGCATCGACGATTTCGGGACCGGGTATTCGTCGCTAAGTTACCTCCACCGTCTGCCGTTCGATACTCTGAAGATCGACCGCTCGTTCGTCTACAGCGTCGGAGAGCACGGTGAGAACTCCGAGATCCTGCAGACGATAATTTCGCTCGCGAAAAATCTCAAGATGCGCGTCATCGCCGAGGGCGTCGAGACCACCAGCCAACTCGCTGTTCTAAGAAACCTCGGATGCGATTACGCCCAGGGCTTCCTGCTCGCCAAACCCCAACCCCGCGAAGAAACCGAAAACCTACTCTACAAGCGCCACAACTGGCTCCCCGAAGAAGTATCGGGACAATTCGAACGTCCGGACGAAAGCGTTTCGGACGAGAACCTGCCCGTGTTCTGAGGCCGAGCAAAAGAACATAGAGCCCGGCCGATGTAACGGACCTGGCTTTTTTTTCATTACGGAATTAATAATTACCTAATTACCAATTACCGGCCAAAGGCGAGATTCCCGCGGGTTGTTCCCTTCAATCTAATTAGTAATTCGTTAATTATTAATTGGGTAATGCAGAACGGCGCGTGCAGCTCGATAAAGCGCGAAATCACTTTGTGATTACCTCACCCCAAACTATACTTGTTGAAAATTCCAAATCCATTCAACGAGGTATCCCCGCATATGTACAGAAAGTTTCTTCTCGCGCTCTCGCTTACTACGTTTCTCTTCACCGGCCTTTATGCTCAAACAAGTTTCGATTATCCGAAAACGAAAAAGGTGGAGCAGGTAGACGACTATAGCGGCACAAAGGTTAGTGATCCTTTCCGCTGGATGGAGGATACAGACTCCGCGGACATTAAGACGTGGATCGCGGCCGAAAACAAAGTTACCGACGCATACTTCGCGACAATTCCCGAACGCGAAAAGATTAAGGCCCGGCTCACTGAGCTTTGGAATTACGAACGGTATTCTGCGCCGGGCAAGATCGGCAACAAGTACATCTATTCGAAGAACGACGGGCTGCAGAATCAGAGCGTGCTGTATATCACCGACTCAATCGATAGCCCAGGCCGTGTGCTGCTTGATCCGAATAAGCTTTCTGCCGACGGTACGGCGGCGTTGAGCGGCTCGTCGTTTACGGACGATGGAAAGCTGTGGGCATATGGTGTTGCGATCGCCGGCTCCGACCGTACGGAGTGGAAGGTGATGAATGTCGAGACGGGCGAGTATCTCTCCGACGCACTCAAGCCGAATCGTCAGGGCGGCGTATCGTGGCTCAATGACAACTCGGGTTTTTTCTACAACCGCTTCCCCGACGCCGCTGCCGGTGCCGAATTGAAGGGCATGAGCAAATTTCAGAAGCTCTACTTTCACAAGCTTGGCACGCCGCAATCTGACGATCGGCTTATCTACGAACGTCCGGACGACGGCGAGATGTTCGTTGGAGGTAATGTCACCGAAGACGGCAACTGGTTGGTGATCTACGTCAACAAAGGCACCGAGCGAATGAACATGGTTTACTTCAAGAACCTGACCATGGAAAACGCGCCGATCATACCACTCGTCGCGGAACGTACGAACAGTTACGGATTGATCGGGAACGATGGACCCGTCTTCTATTTCGAAACCGACAAGGACGCTGAGCGCGGGCGCATTGTAAGCGTGAACGTTCTCGCAAAGTCGCCGGTGTGGAAAGAAATCGTTCCGCAGACTGACGAGACTTTGAACAACGTCCAAATGATCAACGACCAGTTCGTGCTGAGTTATTTGAAAGATGCGTACACGCAGATCAAGATCGTCGACAAAACCGGCAATCTCGTCCGCAGCGTCGAGCTTCCGGGCATCGGTTCCGCCGGCGGATTCGGAGGAAAGCAAAAAGACACCGAGACTTTCTACACATTCTCCAGCTACAATTCGCCGCCGACAATTTTTCGTTACGACATGAAGACCGGCAAGAGTACGCTCTTCAGAAAGGCCGCCGTGAAATTCGACGGATCGCAGTACGAGGTCAAACAGGTCTTCTTCAAGGGCAAGGACGGGACGCGAGTTCCGATGTTCCTCACTTACAAGAAAGGCATCAAGCTCGATGGCACGAACCCGACGCTCCTCTACGCCTACGGAGGATTTAATATTTCGCAGACACCCGGATTCTCGGTCGCCCGAGTTCCCTGGCTCGAGATGGGCGGCGTCTATGCGGTCGCAAATATTCGCGGCGGTGCCGAGTACGGCAAGGCATGGTGGAAAGGTGGATCTCGTTTGAACAAGCAGAACACATTCGACGATTTCATCGGTGCGGCGGAGTATTTGATTGCTCAAAAATATACGAGTACGCCCAAGCTCGCGATCCAGGGTGGATCGAACGGCGGTCTGTTGATCGGTGCGGTCTTGAATCAGCGACCTGACTTGTTCGGTGCGGCATTGCCGGCGGTAGGTGTGATGGATATGGTTCGCTTCACCGAGTTCACAGTCGGAGCAGCGTGGAAGTCGGACTATGGCGATCCTAAAAATGCGGAGGACTTCAAAGCGCTTTACGCATACTCGCCGCTGCACAACATCAAACCTGGGACGAAGTATCCGGCGACGCTCGTGACGACTGCCGACCACGACGACCGCGTCTTCCCCGCACACAGCTTCAAGTACACAGCAACCCTGCAAGAGGCGCAGGCGGGTTCGGCTCCGATCCTGATCCGTATCGAAACGAAAGCGGGTCATGGCGCTGGAAAGCCGACATCG
>JBDTMK010000220.1:0-5786 GCA_039934315.1 Pyrinomonadaceae bacterium
TCAGAACCACCGCCGGTGTCACTCATCAAAATAACCTTCGCGCCTGTCGGACCAACCAGCAAAATATCAATGTCGGCTGGAAAAGTGTGGCTGACGTTTGTCAGTGTGACGGTTGCTCTGGCCACAGTGCCGCTAAAACCCGCAACCGTAATATTGGACGGATACGGAGAGGCAGGACCGTTGGTAGTTGTAGGGGCACCGGCAGGAACCGTAATCGGTGCAGAGTTATTGAAAGTTTGCGCCTGCATGGCGCCTGCCCCCAACAATGAAACCAATAAAATTAGATAGCGCATACGGAATTCTCCTTTTTCTGAAAAGTGCGAAAATTTTGCGGTTTATTTATCACACAATACATTAAGCAAGAATAGCTACCGAACGATTTATTAATATTGCCCGCCGTTGATAATATAAGAATAATACGTATTGTCAACGAAATCCCTTTGCAAAGATATGCCTGCGAAGAAACGAAAATTGCTTGAGCCAGTTGGAAACCTTTTTTTTATTGCAGTCGACAAGACCTTTGCCGCCTCCTCAAAATGTCGCGTTTAAATCGTTCCTGTATCTGTACAACTAATCCATTGTGAAAGACGAAGTATCAAGAGTGCGTACACTCGCCGAAACGGTTGCGAAACTCGGCGGACGGGCGATGCTCGTCGGGGGGTGTGTGCGCGATGAGTTGATGGGGTTTCAGCCGCGGGATTGGGATGTTGAGGTTTATGGGATCGAAGCGGAGAGACTAAAATCAATCCTTGAGCAATTTACCGCGGGACTGGGCGCGGATGGCGTGACCGTTCCATTGAATGCCGTGGGAGAGGCGTTCACCGTTTACAAGATCGGCTCCGGTCTGGATGTCTCCATTCCGCGGCGTGATCGGAAGACCGGTCGGGGTCACAAGGGCTTTGTTGTCGAGGGCGACCCCGGCATGTCTTTCGAGGAAGCTTGTTCGCGACGCGACTTCACGATAAACGCGATCCTCAAAGATCCGCTGACGGGAGAGATAAACGATCCTTTCGATGGACGGGCCGACATCGAGAAACGGGTGCTGCGGCACGTTTCTTCCGAGAGATTCGCTGAAGATTCTTTGCGTGTATTACGGGCCGCGCAGTTCGCCGCCCGATTGGAATTCGATATCGCACCTGAGACGGTGGAGGTATGCAAGAGGATCGACGTCACAGATCTTCCCAAAGAACGCATCTGGGGTGAGCTTGAAAAGCTTTTGTTAGAAGCCGAGCGTCCGTCGATCGGTTTGAAGTGGCTTTACGAACTTGGCGTCGTGGATCAAATCTTCCCAGAGATGAAATCGCTGGTTGGTGTGCGGCAGGAACCGGAATGGCATCCTGAAGGTGATGTCGACGTCCATACGATGATGGTCGCGGATGAAGCGCGCAAGTTGATCGATGAACTTTCTTACGAACGGAAGGTTGCGGTGATGTTGGGCGCCGTCGCGCATGATTTCGGCAAGCCACCGACGACGCAGTTCTTCGACGGCCGCTGGCGTTCCCATTCTCACGACGAGGCTGGCGTAGGACCGACCCTGTCTTTCCTGGACACACTTGGAATTTTTACGTTGAATGGCTACGACGTTCGAAACCAGATCGTGCAGCTGGTCCGCTATCATTTGAAACCCGGCGAATTTTATAAAGCGAAGAACCCCGTCGGTGATGGCGCGTTCAGGCGGTTGGCACGAAAGGTCGAGCCCGATCTTCTATATCGAGTCGCAAAGGCCGACAGCCTTGGCCGTAATCCCGATTGGCTCCCGCCGGAAAAGCGTTTCGGTTCCGAAGCTCAGGAGTGGTTTATCGAAAAGGTCCGCGAGCTTCAAATTGAAACGCGTCCGCCGGAACCGATCTTGATGGGACGTCACCTGATCGAAATGGGACTAACGCCTTCTCCGAAATTTAAAGAGATTCTCGAAGCCGTTTACGAGATGCAGCTCGATGGAAAGGTCAAGGATCTCGACGAGGCGGTCGCAGCGGCAAAGCGGGTTTAAGCTTCGTAGCGGATTTCAGCTCCGGAGGAGCGACACATCTAAGATGATGCCGCTCCTCCGGATCTCTCACATTAATACGCTGCAAGGTGCTGCCAACATTCGGCTCCTAACGGAGCCCGCACCGCTCTCGGCTCGCGAATTCCGGTTATGATTCCTCGTCCACTCCCTCGTGCTCCTTCTCGACTATCTTGGCGATCAGGTTCTCTTTCTTGATATCAACCCGGAGGCGTCGATAGAGGCTCATCCACTGATTGGCGATCCAGGGAAGCACGAAGAACGCGAGCACGAATCCGCGCCAGTCGTCGACGAGCAGGCGGAACCCCGAAATAAAAAGAACGACTATCGCCACCCAGTGGCTAAAGCAATACTCGCACGTCCAAACGTAGAAGAACTTCCGGACGAAGATATTCCCGCTCGTCTTGCTGCGCTCTTCGGACCAATCGCGCGGCTCGCGAAAGATCTCTTCCTGGGTAACCGTCCATGCAACAGACGCGACCACTAGCGACAGGATCAAAAGCGCAAAGAGCTGTTCAAGCATCGGCATTTAAAATAATTTTGCGGTTCCCGACCGCAAAAAGCAATCGCGAACCGCAAATCCAAAATCCAAAATCGAAAATCCAAAATGGGGCTATTGCTTTCCTTCAAGGAATGCTTTCAACCTTCTCGAACGCGACGGATGCCGAAGCTTTCTCAAGGCCTTAGCCTCGATCTGCCGGATACGCTCACGAGTAACGGCGAAGTGCTGTCCAACTTCTTCGAGCGTATGCTCGGAGCCCGTATTACCAAGACCGAAACGCATCTTGATAACTTTCTCTTCGCGAGGCGTAAGCGTCGCGAGAACCTCATCGGTAATTTCACGAAGGTTCGAGAAGGTTACAGACTCCGCCGGGTTCAATATCGACTTGTCCTCGATAAAGTCTCCGAGATGCGAATCTTCCTCTTCGCCGATCGGGGTCTCGAGCGAGATCGGTTCCTGTGCGATCTTCAAAACCTTTCGCACTTTCGAAACCGGAATGTCCATCCGCTTGGCGATCTCTTCCGACGTCGGTTCGCGGCCAAGTTCTTGCACCAGCAAACGCGAAGTGCGGATGAGCTTGTTGATCGTCTCGATCATGTGAACCGGAATTCGGATAGTGCGGGCCTGATCCGCGATCGCACGCGTGATCGCCTGCCGGATCCACCAAGTCGCGTAAGTCGAGAACTTGTATCCGCGTCGCCATTCGAACTTGTCGACGGCCTTCATCAAACCGATGTTGCCTTCCTGGATCAGATCAAGGAACTGCAGCCCGCGGTTTGTGTACTTCTTCGCGATCGAAACGACAAGACGTAAGTTGGCCTCGACCAATTCGCGTTTCGCTTGGTTCGTTTCATATTCGCCGACACTGATGTTCTGATACGAGCGTTTGATGTCCACAGCCGGCAGATGATACCGCTCCTCGATCTCGCTCAGCGCCGCTTTTGCTTCACGCAGCTTTGCCTGCAGCTCACGCTTCTGCGGCTGTGCAGGTTTCTTGTCGAGCTTGTTCTGCAGAGGCTTGATAGTCTTCTCGATCTTTCTGATCTCCTCAACAATCGTTCGAATCGAAGCGATCAGTACCTGCATCGAGTGCTCGGTCAGATTCAGATTCTTGATCTCGTGTGCGATCTCCAATCGTAGACGAGCGGTCTGCCGTCGAAGCTTCAATAACTTTCGGGGCTTCTTCTTGTCCTTAGCAAGTACCTGCTCCTTCTGATACGCCGCCAGCGATTTCAGCGCCGCGTTGTAGGTTTGATGGATGTTTCCTATACCTTCAAGCGTCCACCGCATGTACTCTTCGGCCTTGTCTTCTTCCAGAGAGATCTCGGCCTGCTCGGAGAATGCTACTGTTTCGCGAATCGTCGCCCGGCCTTTCAGGAGATCGTCACCCACCTTGATCAATCGCTCGACCGCGATGGGGGAGCGAGAGATCGCTTTCCGGGTTTTTATCTGTCCGCGCTCGATCCGTTTTGCGATCGTTACTTCGCCCTCACGGGTCAAAAGCGGAACGATACCCATCTCGCGAAGGTAGAGTCGGACCGGGTCGTTAGATTTGTCGAGAGCACCGGCGGAAAGATCGAGATCCAGATCTTCCTCGTCGACCGCCTCCTCTTCATCTTCGTCCAGCGCCAGTGTAGATGCCCGCTCGAGCAGCTGCGCATCGGTCTCGGCAACCGGGATATTTGCCCCTTCAAGGCGATCCAGAACATCTTCCAGATCGTCGGCGGACATCATGTTTTCAGGAATTTCCCTGTGTAACTCGTCTAAGCTGAGGAATTTCTTTCGCTTGCCCAGGGCCAGCAAGCGGTCCATCAGGTCTTCTTTCTCGTCGTAATCGGCCATATTTAGTAAAAGGTTTGGATTAAATTGCGGTGTAAGCCGTTGTTCGTAAAAATAGTTATTAATACCGACCGCTCCGCCTTACCCTGGCGAAACGGGGCATCTTTCAAAAACGTTAATGGTATCAGGTTTCGGAGATTTTATTAAGCAGGTGCTGCTTCATTTTGGAAAGTTCCAAATGTTCCGTGACCAGTTGGTTTATACGTTCGGAATCTCCCGATTGTTCAGCAGCGATAAGGTCATGGCTGACTTCGAGGATGCGGTTGGAAATCGCCATCGAGCGGAGCGTGAACATGCAATTTTCGGCCTGAAGGAGAACTTCGTCGATAACTTCGCCAACTTCCCGGTGCGGCTGCGTCATCATCAGGATCGGAAGGAAGTCGTGCAGGACCTCATCATCACCCGTTAACTCGGTCAATCTCTCCCCCGTAACGTCCTCGCCCTTTGCGTTGAGCTCGTACAATGCTTGAAATACCGGCGCCGTTGCAAGTTCCTCGTAATCGGTCTCCTCAAGCAGCGGGAGCACCTTGTCCTGGAGCTCGCGGTCGTAGACAAGCAGCTCGAGCAGCTGCTGCTCGGCCACGGTGATCTTTGCCGCTGTCGCCCGTTTGACTTGCTTCTTTAGTGTCTCCGAGCCAACCTTGCTGCCTTGTTTGACCGCCATCCAGAGATCGCGCTTCAGTCCGGTACTTTCCACCCGGAAGAAATTCATTGCCTGATCGAAGCTTTCGCGCTTCTGGATCGGGTTTTTAATATCCGACAAAACCGGCAGGACTTCTTCGATCGCCTCTGCTTTCTGTTTGGCGTTGGCAAGGGAACGGCCCTGCGCCGCAGATTTGAGCACGAAGTCGAGATAGGGAACTGCCCGGCCGCGGGCATGATTGTAACGTTCGGCACCGTTCTCTCGAACGAAATCGTCCGGATCTTTTCCGTCCGGAAGAACGAGTACCTTGATTTCGAAATCGCTTGGAAGAAGGATCTCGACCGCACGGCGGGC
The DNA here is from genome assembly GCA_039934315.1 of Pyrinomonadaceae bacterium. Classification (GTDB taxonomy): domain Bacteria; phylum Acidobacteriota; class Blastocatellia; order Pyrinomonadales; family Pyrinomonadaceae; genus OLB17. The sequence goes on from JBDTMK010000220.1 coordinate 5,344, forward strand.
CGCCCCGATCCCGGCGACGTCGCCGTCATAATTGATCACAACCTTCTTCGCAAACCGGCCGAGTAGTTTTGATTGCTCCGGCGTGAAGGCTGTCCCCAAACTCGCCGCGACGTTCTTAATGCCGTATTGCACTAACGCAATGAGATCGAGATAGCCCTCGACGAGGATCGCGAATTTCTTTTTGCGGATCTCGTCTTTCGCCTGAAACAAACCGTACAGATGTTCGCCTTTGATGTACGCCGGAGTTTCGGGCGAGTTGAGATATTTCGGCTGATCATCGCCCATCGCCCGGGCCCCGAACGCGATCGGGTTGCCGTTGACATCCAGTACCGGGAACATGATCCGCCCGCGAAAGCGATCGAAGACGCGATCCTTTTCTTCGTTAACTGAAACAAGACCGCTTTGCTCGATCAACGTTTCGTCCGTGCCCTTTTCTTTTAGAT
>JBDTMK010000221.1:0-5744 GCA_039934315.1 Pyrinomonadaceae bacterium
ACTCGCGACAGATTACGCGGCTCCTGGCGATTATGATGGTGACCTCAAATTCGACCTCGCAGTTCAGCGTCCGGGCGCGACATCGGCTGATCAAGCGACCTTCTATGTTTCGCGCAGCCTCGATGGCGGTTTGACTATCCTAAATTGGGGACTCAGCAACGACCTTATTGCTCCGGGCGACTATGATGGCGACGGCAAAACCGATATCGCCGTAATCCGCGAAGGATCCACCCCAACCTCAAATCTTGTTTGGTATGCCCGTCTCAGCAGCGATGGCGGATTGTACGCTACAAGCTTCGGACTTACCGGCGTCGACCTGAATGTTCAGAACGATTACGACGGTGATGGAAAAACGGATGTCGCGGTTTGGAGAAATACAACGGGTACGTTTTACGTTCAGCGGAGCTCAAACCCGAGCAATACACTGGTTTATCAGTGGGGCGCGCCGAACGATTTTCCGGTTGCCAGCTACGATTCGCACTAGGAACCGTAACGGTGTTAGATTTTAAGGGTTGAGGGCTTTCGAGCTCTCACCCTTTTTACTTTGCGGACCAAATAAATGTCGAAGCTCTCCGAGATTATTCGCGATCAATTTGGGAGACGGCGTGTCGTCGTACTCGGTGACATCGTTGCAGATCAATTTCTGCACGGCACGATTTCGCGTGTATCACGCGAAGCTCCGGTCTTCATTCTCAACCACGAAGGTACGGACACACGTGCTGGAGGGGCCGCTAACGCTGCCGTAAATATCGCGTCTCTCGGCGGCAAACCGGTGCTTGTCGGCCTCATGGGAAATGACGCCAATGGAGCTCTCCTTAAGGAAACTTTGCTCGCGTCGAACGTCGACTGTCAGTACATAGTTTCGGACGATGGGCTTCAGACTACAACGAAGGTACGGGTACTGGCCGGGCAGCAACACGCCCCGCGGCAACAGGTCATCCGAATCGATTACGCGCACAGCGAAGAGATCGATATCTCTTTATCCGAAAAGCTGGAAGAGAATTTGGGGCGTGCGTGCGTAGGTGCAGACGCCATTATCGTTTCGGACTATAACTACGGAGCCGCCGATCCGCGCGTGGCGGAGGTCGCTCGCCGGCTATCGATAGAACACGGGATTCCAATGATCGTCGATTCCCGCTTCAGACTGTCGGAATTTCCCGGAGCCGTTGCCGCCACTCCGAATCAGGAAGAAGCTGAACAGATCCTCGGCAAAAATTTCACGGCAGAAAGCTGTTCCGAACTGCGCGAACGTTTGGGCTATAAAGCGCTCCTTGTAACCTGCGGGAGCAAAGGCATGACATTGTTTGAGGAAGGTGAAGCTCCGCGACAACTCGAGGCCGTGGGTTCCAAAGAGCCGATCGATGTGACGGGTGCCGGCGACACGGTTATCGGGGCATTTGCGCTTGGCCTCGCTTCAGGACTGTCATTTTTCGATGCCGCGTCGGTCGCGAACCACGCAGGCGGCATCGTCGTCATGAAGCGAGGGACTGCCTCGGTCGACACGGCAGAACTGCTGGCATCGATACAATCTCACCCCGAGGATCTAACACTCGCTACACCAAGTCGATGAACCTGCTTGCCGCTCCGGTCCTGCTGCGGGCCGATCTCATTTCACGCGTTGAAGCCGAACGATCGGCCGGTGCTACGATAATTCTTACGAATGGATGCTTCGACTTGATCCACGCCGGCCACATCCGTTATCTAAGCGGCGCAAAACAACTCGGCGGATTTCTCGTGGTTGGAATAAACTCGGATCGACAGGTTCGCAATCTCAAGGGAAACGGTCGACCGTATATCTCCGAAGTTGAGCGGGCCGAGATCATCTCTGCCCTCCGGTTCGTCGACGCGGTCACGATTTTCGACGAGCCTACAGTCGACGAGCTGATCGACGCCCTCCGCCCCGACATCCATGCCAAGGGAACCGATTATTCGACCGAGACGGTGCCCGAGCGCGAGCGGGTTCGTGCGTACGGCGGAAAGGTCGCGATCGTCGGTGACCCCAAAGATCATTCTTCGACGGACCTGATCAAGGTCATCTCCGAAATTAAATAAGCAGTGTGGAAATCTCGCAACAAAACCGAGTTGATGATCGAGGTTTGGGAAAAGCTTGATTGCGAGAGTGTCGGGGCCGCGGAGATCGAAGCGATCGAAACGGCGGTTGAAGCTGTTTTTGGGGAGCCGGCTGTGGACTCACCGATGAAGATCGCGCGTCTGCTGGCGGATGAGGGCGCCGAGCTTCGCCACCACGAGATCATGGAGCTTTACGTTAAGCGAGCATCGCACCGTCCGTACGATGCGGCGTTTGCGAATTTGATCGAGGTCGACGATTTGCGAGCCGCGTTTAGATCCATCCGGCAGATGGACAACCTACGTCGAAAATTCGACACCGAAGCGGATCGCGAAGGAGTTAGATTGCTTCGGCAGAAGGTCATCGCAGAAAAAGAGATTAAGTTGGCCTTGTCGCAAAAGGCCGGCATTTCGAAAGAAGGCCGTCTTGAAGCCGGCGAGATCGCTGAATGGTTGACGCTTTGGCTGCAGTCGCCCGAGCTTTTTGAAACCTGGATAAAGATACGGCGCGAGTCAGCTGACTTCATATCGAAATTCGGCAAGATCTAAAAAGAGATGAGACGTTTTTACGCACCGCCAGAGTCATTCGATGGTCAGATCGTGAAACTGGCCGTCGAAGAAACACGACACCTGCGCGACGTTCTGCGCATAAAGGCTGGAGAGAACGCGCAAGTCTTCGATGGTAACGGGCGCGAGTTTCTTGTCGAGGTGGAAAGCATAGGAAACCGCGAAACGCTGCTCAAGATCATGAAGGAGATCGACGCTCCTGCCCCCGAATCCGATCTCGATTTGACCCTCGTGGCGTGCGTTTATAAAAACGACAAGTTCGATCTCGTGATTCAAAAAGCCGTCGAGCTCGGTGTCGCACGGCTTGCGCCGGTGGTGTCGTTTCGCAGCGAGGTAAACCTTCAGGCGACTGCCAAACGAACTGAGCGCTGGCGAAGGATCGCGCTCGAAGCAACCAAACAATGTGAGCGGGCAAAGCTGATGCGGGTCGACGAACCATTGCCTTTTGAAGACGTGATCGCGGGCGTAAGGTCAGACTCGGGATTGCTTTTGATGTTCTCGGAAAAAGGCGGAAAAGGGATTCCGGAGAAAGCTGAACAACAAAAGATAACCGCCCTTGTTGGACCGAAGGGCGGCTGGGAAGATTCCGAGATCGAGCTCGCGGAAACACGCGGCTTTGTCCCGGTTAAACTCGGGCGAAGGATAATGAGGGCCGAAACTGCGGCAATCACTTTTGCAGCACTGCTTCAGCATCGCTTCGGCGATCTGAACTAGATCTCATGCTTCTTTGGGCGATAATATGCCTCGCCGCGTTGTGTGAGATTCGCCTTGCCGGCCAGACTGTGAATGACCGAATCCAGCAGTTCTTTATTATCGAGCTTGAAATTCACCAGGCCGGTAGCCGCTTCCACATCCGGATCACTAAAGTGAATTACCAGATACCGGCGCTTTTCCTTTATGAGCCCACCTAGCATCGAGCCGGGAAGCGGAATATTCTGTACGACCTGGCCAGTCGTCGACGTCACCGACTTTGACTGCGGATAAATGACAAGAAGGGATTTGTAAGGTACGTGGAATTTTTCCTTCTGATCCTTCCCAAAGAAAACGAGCCGCTGATTCTCATCGTCAAATTTCAGCATCCCGACTTCTTTCTCGCTATATCCGAACATCCCGCCTTCGTACTTCGCTTCGAACGAAGCCGGAGCGGGAATAAATGGAGCCATCGGAAGTTGCGACGACGCTTCTACCGGCCGGGGCTGCGCGGAGACCGCTCCGGCGCACAAAAACATTGCAACTATCAGAAAATATATTCGCTTCATGGAAGTTCCCTTTCTAAAACAAACTGCGACGAGAAACTGATTTACTAAACGACGTATAGACGCTTTTGGCCGGAGTTTGGTTGTTCACTTCGCCGCAAAAAACTTGTCATCGTCTTCAATATGCCCAGCAAGCCGAAGCCGGGCGATATTCACATATTCTTCTGAGATTTCGGACCCAAGCCATCTTCGCTTTAGAAGATGTGCCATTTTCGCTGTAGTGCCGCTGCCCATAAAACAGTCGTAAACCAGATCGCCCTCGTCAGTCCACGTGGAGATCTGGTCCGAGACTAACTGTTCCGGAAAAATTGCCGGGTGCTCAAACGCGATCTTGTCACGCGACGAAGACGTCCCGACATTGTACGAGAAAATATTATTTACCTTTCGCTGTTTGGGCGCGACATGATCGTGAGCAAGATCGTTTCGGCCGACCTTCGTAATTCGGAACGACTTGAACGCCTTTTCCTGTTTGATCGGCTGCATGATCGGATTGAAAGTTTTCGGCTGCCCTTTGCTGAAACAAAACATGTATTCAAAACACTGACGATATCGCTTGCCGCAATCGCTCGGGATGGGATTGTTCTTGTGATAGATCATCGTGTCGTGAACCCTAAAACCCGCGGCCTTAAAGATCAGTGCATGTTGGAAGCTGGTAAGAGTCTCATCGCCATTCACCGTCCGGTCACCCACAACCCAGATCACGACACCGCCGGGTTTTGTTTTCGTGAGGAGTCCCGCAGCGATCTCTTCGACCGGAAAATGATATCCGTTGTAGTCGCGCAGATCGTCATACGGCGGGCTCGTTATCGTCATGTCGAGAAAATCGTCAGGCATGCGAGCCAAGGTCTCGAGACAATTTTCGCGATAAATGTTTTCGAGCTCGAGAATTGAGGTCATTACAGCTTCATCCCACCGAACGTTCCCTGCCAAACGAGCGATTGTTTCAAAACGCGAAGCCGCCGCGCTTCGACATCAGAGCAGCCGGCGGACAGCTGGTCGATGATCGAATCCAGCAGCGGGATCGCAAACTGGCCGGCGTTGGCGACGACCTGCGAGTAGTAGTGAAGATGCACGCGGCCATCACCGTCGGAATGAAATTGATTTACTTCTTCGGAGTCGATGCTGGCTACATCCTGCCCCGCAGGCACGATCTGCGGCGGGACTCCGTGCGTCGTTTTCCCCGTCTGGTCGATGGTGCCCAGAAGTAAAATGCCGATCAAAATTCCCTGCTCGTTTATGTAGTCGGGGCTAAAATTCCCGAGCGCCGGACGGGGACTCAGGCGCGGACCGAAGCTCCCGTATTCGGGATTCACAAGCCTCGAGTCGTATATGATCCCGATGACATTCTGGGCGTCGCGCGGTAGCGAGACAAATTGTCCGAAGCAGTGGTCGGACGCAGCCGGCGGATCGTCGCAATCAAGCGCGTCGATCACGCGCGCGACATAGTCTATGTGGGAATTCGAGCTGACGATCTTCGCGATGTTCATCTTAAATTCCGATCTTCGGAATGAAATACAACAGCCACCACAACAGCAGCTGCACGGCAAGAATGAACGAGCTCAGGCCCGCATAAAAAAGAAAGCGATTGCTATCAGGCGAAGATCGGCCGGCCCGCATATACCCCCACCCGCTGACGACAAACGCAAAAGGAACAAACACAATTCCCAGATATGGAACCATTGAGTAAACGGTGCACGCCCAGGCGGTATCAGGGTTCTGGTTCGGACCCGGGGTTGAGGTAAGTTCAAAGCTCATCTACCGCCTTCTCTGTTTGCTCGCATCCTTGCGGGTTACGCTGAAATCTAGTTTTTCACGAGTCGTTAATTCCTGCAAAGCTCGGAAGAAAACTTCGCG
>JBDTMK010000222.1:0-5742 GCA_039934315.1 Pyrinomonadaceae bacterium
GCCGACGTAATGTTAAAGTTATTCTCCATCTACGAATCTCCGGGCGAACAAACAAAGGCGCAAAATCTTTTCTTAAGGCAAAGCATCAACCTCGGCCTGGCGGCGATCGATGGCATTTCGATGCGAAAAGGCCATCAACATTCCCAGCATCACGAAACTTGTTATCAAGGAAAACCCGCCGTGACTGACGAACGGAAGAGTGATTCCGGTCATTGGCAGTGCCCGGGTTATTCCGCCGACATTTACAAGAGCTTGAAATCCGATGAAAGCAGACAATCCGATCGCGCAAAGTTTGCTGAACATATCGCGCGAATCCAGAGCCGTTCTCACACCCGCGCTGACCAGTACAATTAGCGCAAAGGTTACCAACAAACCTCCGGAAAGTCCAAGTTCTTCCGCAAGCGCGGCGAAGATGTAATCGGAGTCTGCGACGGGTATCAATTCAGGATATCCGAGTCCCAATCCGCGTCCCGTCGTGCCGCCCGAAGCGAGGCCAAAAGTCGCCTGCGCAGGCTGAAAGGCGAGGACGTCGAACCACGCGTCGATGTTGATCGTCTTCTGCAGATCCGGATCTTCCGCGAGCATCTGCGGGATCGTGTCGTCCTTCTGAACGAGCTTCTTGTAGTAGTCGTCATAGTCCTCTTTCCACCACGAAGTTTCGGGTGTTGGAGGATTAAATCCGTCGAGCCATAGATGAAAGCGCTGTTGGATTCGATCGGGCAACACTTTCTTCACGGGTGTTGCGAGTGTCGGCAGAAGCGGGATCTGGCTCTGCGTTTTTTCCGGTAGGGCGCCAACAACCAAGATCCCGGCGACCAACAAGACACTGCCAACCAGAACGAACCGCTGCGACATTCGGCGAACGGCGATCAGATAAAGCGTCGCGTAGACGCTGCTGAACACCATCATCTGACCGAAGTCCTTCAGCACGAAGAAGGGGACGAAGGGAAGCATCGCCATAAAGACGAGCGGCAGCACGTCCTTCGCACGCGGGAGACCCCAGTAGGTTTTTGCGAGATTCTTATACAGCACGGTCAGGATCGCGGCGAAGCCTATCAGGAACGGAATCTTCGACGGCTCCCACGGCGTCATATTGCCAAGCGATTTTCCCGCGCGGGAGGTGATCGCAGCGAGGAACAAAGGTACGAGTGTAAGAAGTACGATGAGGAATCCGTTGTTCTGAAGAATCTCTAAAACCTTCTCCCGCCGGATGAGTAAAAGCGCGGCGATCATCCCGAGAATTCCCAACAGGGGATTTATTGTTTTTCCTGAAAGCAGCACGCCGGAAAGAGTTTCTTCGGAAGGGCGCGGTGTTTCAGCGGATAGGTCGACCGGCGAGGGCGGCGTCGGTGGAAGGCCCATGATCTGCTTTTTCTCTGCAGAATAATTCTCTTGGATGTAATGGAGCTGCAGGGATTTTATCTTCTCCTGCCGAGCCTCTGCCTTGTCGCGTCTCGAGATATATTCGGGGTCGCTGAAAAGCCGATATTGAACCGTCAGACCAATCGAGAAAAGCAGAACGGCCGTCGTGTACAGCGTCCAGTTACCCTGATATTTTGCAAAACGTTTTAGGAAGATCGGTAGTATGGCGAGGAGAAGCAACAGCCCTACATTTCGGTAAGCAGTAATGGACGAAGTTTCGTAGCCGCGTATCAGGCCGCCGTAGTAGATCGAGTAATGCGAGATCGCGGAGAGCGCTGCGATCAGAACGAGGATGAAGAAATGTGATGAAGTACGGTTTTTCAATTTTGGATTTTAGATTTTAGATTTTGGATTTGTTTCGTGTTCTTTCGCGTGTTTCGTGTATTTAGTGGTTCGGTTTTTCAGCAATTGGAAAAATGCTAACCATCAAACTCAAAACAAATCTCACTACTTCTTCTGATTCCTACCACGGCATCGCCAGTCACAACTACTATCGCTGCTTCTTCTTTACCGACCCCTGCTTTTTGTTCGCGGGCGCTCGCTTTGCCGGCTGAGCCTTTGGCTTGTACTGCTCTCCAAGTATGCCCAGCTCTCGAGCTTTCAGAATTACATTCGCAGCGATCGGGGCCGCCGTTCGGGCGCCATAACCGCCGCCCTCGACTACAACCGCGATCGCCACCTGCGGCTGCTCGAGCGGAGCAATTGTGATGAACCAGCTGTCGGTGCGTTCATACATGACCGGCGCCTGATAATCCTCCCACTTGCCTTGCGCGTTTTTTCGCCGCCGTTTTTCAGTTTTCAATTTTCCTGTCTTCTCGTCGTAAAGCGGAGCTTGTTTCTCCGCTGTTCCAGTCTTACCTCCGGTGCGAATGCCAGTTCCCGCGAGCTTCGCCGAGATCACGGTTCCGGTTCCACCCGGCTCTTCCGTCACTGTCGACATTATTTGGCGAATTTGCGCTGCTTGCTGCGGGGAAAGAACTTGCGAGAACATCTGCGGCGGTTGATCGAACTCGATCCGAGGCTTCATCAATTTACCTTCCATGTTGGCCGGTATCGAAGCGATCAACGCCATCTGGAACGGCGTCATCTGGCCGGCGTATCCCTGACCCATCCCTTGAATGCCGAGATCGTAAAGCGATATATCCTTGCCGGTTACAATCGTTGATTGCTGCGGAGCGATGGCTCCGGCAATTGCGGGATTGCTGGTGTTCAAAACGTTCGGGAAAAACTTTTGCATGAGCGCCTCATCCGGTGAGTCGACAGGATTTATTCCGACGAGAAAAGCGGTCTCGCGCAGCCTTTCACGCCCGAGCGCGATCGCGAGCTGTGAAAAGTACTGGTTGCTCGAAACCTGATACGCAAACTGAATGTTCTTTTCCTGGCAGCCGCCGTCGCAAGCGCCACCGACGCTTCCGTCCTCACCCAGCTTCTGAGTCGCATCCACGATCGGTCGTGAATTCGGCGTGGGCTTAAATCCGCCCGGATAGCTTGGGAAAACTGAGTCCTGCTTGCCGGCACGAAATGCGGAGATCATCGTGAAGGTTTTGAACGTGGAACCCGGAACATAGAATTCACGAGTCGCACGATTCAGCAGGGGTTTATCGCGCTTGTTTCCTTCTAACTTCAAGTAGTCCTCAAGACTTTGCGCTTCGGAAAGACTGAACGAAGGGTTCGAGTAAATCGCGAGGATGTCACCCGTCTGAGGATTGAGGACGACGATCGCGCCTTTTTTTCCCTCGAGCTGAGTCGCGATGTAAGCCTGCAAGTCGCGGTCGATCGTGACCTTTACATCCTTCTGCTCGTCTTCTTTCCGTTTGATCTTTGTTAAGACTTCCCACGCTTCGGGAGATGGATCCGCAGATCTTTTGTAAAGCGATCGCTCGAGTCCCGGCGTACCGCGCTCGGTTCCCAGAAGGTGTGCCATCTCGCGTTCGAGGGCAAAACCGCGAACGATATCGCCGTCGGAATTTAATTTGTAGTACGCGAGCGACGATCCCAACGCGCCGGTGCGATCGAGCATCCAGCCGCGCAGATTTGCGGCGGTCGTCCGTCGCGTACGCATGTCTTTGTATGCGAGCGCCTGGAATTGCTCATTCGATTCGTCGGCGAAATACGTCCAGTAAACCTGAAACCCGAAGACGCTAAATGCGAGGAGAACAAAGACGATCTGCCAGACGCGGATGCTGCGGTTGGCGATGGTTTGAGTGAGGCGTTTTTTTACCTCGCGCGGGAGCTCGCGTTCGTAGAGAAATTTTGGACGGCCAAAATTATCGTAAAAAGTCAGAACAAGAAATCCGATAAGAATTCCGACGCCGATGATGTAAACGATGGTCAGGCCCGCCGGTGTCCGCTCGAGAACCTGGCCGCCGAAGATAGCCTCGGGGCGAAATTTATCCCAGTCGATCAATGATAATGCCAGTGCAATCATGGTGACTCTTTAAGACCTATCGCGTAATGAACCTGACGCCTTCTTTCCTGCTCTTTTCCTTTCGTGTATTTCGCGTGTTTCGCGGTCCTCTTCTTTTAGTCGATTAAGAGAACCATGAAGCAACGAAGTCATGGGCGGACTTTCGATCTTTCCGGCTTCGTGCTCTTTCTTGTTCGTGTCGTTTCGTGTGATTTCGTGGTTGTTCTCTCTTAAGAACTGAAACCACGAACTCACACTAAATCACACGAACAAAGCGAACCACGAAACAACACGAATAATAAGGACATTTCAAACATACAAACACACGAAATACACAAAAGGGAGATCACTTCTCGCTCTCCGCCTCGGTATCGATTTCCGTATCTGCATTCGTGCGCGGGACTTCGCTTTTTACGGCCGGAGCGACGACTTCGGTTTTCTTTGAGAACTGAAAATCCCCAACCGTATAAGCTTCCGTCGCAGAGTCCGATGAAGTTTCAGGTTCGGGCGTCGGCGTAAATTCCGTCCGAACATCGATTCCTCCGAATTTTATTTTGTCGCCCGCGAAGATCTCGATCGCTTTTCCGTAAGTTATACGCTCACCGTTTAGAAATGTGCCATTTGTGGAGCCGGTATCCGCAACGACCAGTTTTCCTTCCGAGTTAAGTAGCAGGGAAGCATGCATTTTCGAAACGCTGGTGTGATCGAGAGCGAGGTCGTTGTCTTTCGTACGACCGACCGAAAGCCGTTTACCCTGCTCTAAATTGAACCGCATTTCCGCCTGGCCGCGCCCGATGTCGTATTTCACAACCAGCTCTCCGCTCGCGACGCGACGATCTTTGGCTTCAGCATCTAGCGCCGCAGCCGAACCAGGAATCAGATGGCTGAGATTCGTTGCCGGGATAGTCACATTCAATTCGCGTTCGCCGGCCTCTTCATCGAACTGGTCGTAGCCTACGAAAAGCTTCACGCCTTCGGTAAAGTAGTCGGCTTTTGCCTCGAGCTTCAACGGTGCGTAAGTGTAATAACGATTGTCGCTGATGTGATCGACCGCCGCCGTGAGCAGTTCGTTCTCGACCTTTTTCAGACTCTTGTCCGAGTCGGTGGAAAACTTGTCCCACTGCATTTTCAGTTTGATGTTGTGAGGGACGTAACGGCGTCCGTCGGCGTCCTGTTTTATGTGCGAGTCGAGCAGCGTCTTCAAACGCTCGATCAAACCGCTCGTCGCCAAACTGCTCGCCGGCTTCCAGCTGCGTCCGGTCAGCCTGTCGAACATATCGCCGATGCGCGTCAGCGCGCCCTGGACGATCCAATCAGGTGTAATGCTTCTCTTCGGGTTTTGGGCGTTATCCGGCATGCAAAAACGAGTTACGAAACGTCGATGAAATTTGTTGCCATTCTATAGGAAAGAAATTTGAATTTAAAGAACCAATCGATTTTCGTCAGAGGCCGATCTACTCTTAGCGTCTTTGCAGCTTTGCGTTAACACGACGAGCGCCGCGCGCCCACGACGCAGGTTTTCACGCAACGCCGCAAAGACGCCAAGGGAGCCTCTTGTGTACTTTTCGAATCCAATTCAACTTTCGAGTCCGGATTTCCAGCATCACTTAGTGCTGTGAGAACATCACATTTCAGAGTTGGATCATGTCTAGTTTCGCGTGGATAATCTTTCTCGTTTCGTTGCTTACCTTGCTGGGCGCAGCTGCACTCGCGTTCACGACCGTGAAATACTACTGGGGCGAACGCGGCGGCCCGCCTCTAACCGGCGCCGAACGCCGCAAACAGCGAGTCGAAGAACTAAAACTCCGTGCAAAACAAATCGAAGCCGCAGACAAGAAACCCATCGTAACCCGCCGTCCGGACTTCTGGGACAACACTAAAGTAGATCGGTGGTCGGTGGTCGGTGGTCGGTG
>JBDTMK010000223.1:0-5733 GCA_039934315.1 Pyrinomonadaceae bacterium
GAGCTCTAACGGCATGCTCGACTTCCCTGCGGCGATGAGCGAGGACCATTACTATCTCAGGCTGGGCGACTGGTCGATCCGTGAAGCCGGCGGCTCGCACATCCTGCGGGCGACCATTGACGATGATCTCGTCTTCGAAGTTACACTCACGCCCCAGAAACCCGTCGTACTAAATGGCCGCAACGGGGTTTCGTTCAAAGACACGGGCGAGGCCTCCCGCTACTTTTCGTACACGCGTATGGCGCTCGAAGGTGATCTGACGGTCGAGGGCGAGACGGAGCATCTCCAAGGTTCTGCCTGGATGGACCGTGAGTTTGGAACATGGAAGCCGACCGACAATCAGAAAGGATGGGACTGGTTTTCCATTCAGCTCGAGAACGATACGGAACTAATGTGCTATCAGCTGCGCAACGGTGCCGGGCAGCCTTCGCCTTTCTCAAGCGGTACGCTTGTCGCGGCAGACGGCACGTATGCCGCCCTGAAGGCCGAAGATTTCTCGATCGAATCGAGCGGAAGCTGGAAGAGCCCGAAGAGCGGAGCCGACTACCCATCGGGGTGGAAACTGAAAGTTCCGAGCCTCGATGTGGAGCTTGAAATAACACCCGTTCTGAAAGATCAAGAGCTCGACACGCGCGGTACGACAATGATCGTCTACTGGGAAGGCAGCTGCCGAGTGCACGGGACGATGGACAATCTTGAAGTTTCCGGCAGGGCGTATGTGGAACTAGTCGGATACGATCGCTCGCACGAAAACCCGAACCTCGCGAGCTTCTTAATGGGATCCTCACTTGACTTCGTAAACCGTGTGATCGGCAAATAAAAAACTCGCCGGCTTACGGCCGACGAGTTTGATAGTGAACAAATTAAGAAAACGAGTTACGACTTATCGATCTCGACCTTCAGCTTGCCGGCAAGGTCGGGATCCAGCTCACGGAGTAGGTTATATTGTTCGAGCGCCGCCGTTTTATTCTTCTGTCGAAGCTGAATAATGGCGAGGTTATATCGAGCACGGACAAATTTCGGGCTCAATTCCAAACATTTCATGTACGCTGCGATCGCCTTCTCGAACTGGTTATCGGCGCGATAGGCATTTCCCAAAAGATAAAATCCATCTGGTGAATTGGGCTCGCTCTTCGTCTTCTCCATCATGCCCGTGACGGCAAGCTTATAGTACTTCGTCGCGTCGTTCGGTTTACCCACGAGATCATAAGCCCGGGCTAAATAAAAATACGTTTCACCATCATTCGGTCTGCGCTTCAACGCGTTGTTGCACTCGCGAATCGCCATGTCCGGTTTCTTCGCGTCGTTGTATGCCCGACAAAGATTTGTGTACCCGAGGTAATTATCCGGCAGGAATCTGATTCCCGCCTGGGCTGCCTGGATCGCTTCTTCGTTGCGGTCCGCAAGACTATAGAACCAGCTCAAGTTCGCGTATATCTGTCCGTCATTCGGAAATACGCGAAGAGCCTTTCGCGAAATATCGATCGCTTCCGCATAACGATTCTGGCCGAGGTATAAGTTGGCAAGATTGTCGTATAAGGAATATGTACCCGGTTTCGACGCAATTGCCTTGAGATAAGCATCGATCGCGGCATCAACGTTTTTCTGTTTCTGATAACCTTCGGCGATGAGCAAGTACGCGTCGCCAACGAATTGCGTCCGACGTTTTATTGCTTCCTCGGCAGCCTTTATCTGACCGGAGACATCGCCGAGACTCGACTGTGATTTGGCTATGTAAAGATAAATATCGCCTGTCGTATTCGGGTTCTTCAGCGCTACTTTTTGATATGCGTCGACGGCGTCCCTATAGTTATTTTTTTGATAGCTTATATCGCCGAGCGCCTGCAGCATGTCCAGATTGTTCGGATCCAGCACAAGGCCTTGCCTAACATCCGCGAGCGCCGCATCATAATTTTTTTCCTTATAGTTCGAAAGCCATCGGATCGAGTAAAGCTCCTGCGGTTTTTTGTAGCCAAGAGAGAGGGCCGAGTCGAGATCCGGTATTGCGAGAGCGTACTCGTTCAGGTAAAAGTGCGATGCTCCTTTCCAGAAGCGATAGTCTGCGTTGGTCGGGGCGAGCTCAGCCGCCTGCGCGTAACCGTCGAGAGCTACCCGGTAATCTTTCTTAACGAATGCAGCGGCCGCTTGGCGCGACAACTGCTCCGCCTTCTTCGCATCCTTTTTTGCGTTCTTGGGCGCCTGGCCGACGACGCCGGTTGTGAAGGCCAGAGCTACGGACAAAATCAATCCGAAGAAATTCAACTTCGATATAAACCTTTCGGCTTTCATTACTAACCTCTTTACTGAAGAATGTCGGTTCGGCCAGTACTTCCCTTCGGCTTCGGAGTCGCCTTCGGAACCGTCGTGGCTGGCCGGCCTGGAACAGGTCTCGGTGCAGGCGTGTTCAGCCTCGGTGCCGGAATTTGGGCATCGGTTCGCGGAGGCGATTGCGAGACTGACTGATTACCCGCGGAATTCGCTGCCGAAACGGCAACAGTATTCGAACTCGAATTGCTTTCGCTATTCGTGCCGATCGTGGCCACCCCTTCAACTGGCGATGGTACCGGGGTCGCCTCGACGGCCGGCGCGGGCGATGGCGTCGGTGTCGGCTCGAACGCAGCCTTCGCACCGTAATAATTGTTGTAGAAATACCATCCGGCGCCCGCAACGCCGACCACCAGAATAAGAACAGCCACGAGGCCGCCAATGATCGCCAGCGCTTTGCCTGATGATTTTTTAGGGGCAGCCGTTTTGGCTTCAGCCGCGACAGCGGGCGGTGCTTGAAATTCGGCAAAGGCAGAGCCGGCGCCGGCCGCCACGGTCACGAATGAGTTATGCACCTCGTTATCCGGTGCGGGAAGTGGTATCGACGGCGGAGCCACGTTATCCGCGTTGCCGTTGAGATCGGGCTCCGGCGAAGAGACCTCGGCTTTTATCGCGGCCAGCTTGGCCTTTTCGATGTTCTCAAAGGGATCGAACGCGAGCGTGGCATCCAGATCAACCCCACCATTTTGCTCGTGCGTTGCCGGGGGCTCACTTGATCCGGCGCTTTCCAGCGGCTCAGACGGCATGAGGCGCGTCTTTTCTACCGCGGATGCAAGAGGGTCGTCGGACGGAAGCAGGTCTCCGATATTGAAGGCGACCGTCTGCGCAGCCATCGCTTCCTGCATTTGTGTGAACGCCCGGCGAAGTGCCTTCTGCATATCGCGAGCATTACCAAACCGCTTCTCCTGGCTGACCTCCATTCCCTTCAGGATCACTTCAGAAACAGCGGTGGGAACCTCGGGATTCAACGCGTGCGGTTGTTCAATCGGATCCGAAAGCCCGTTGAGCATTGTGTCCGCTCGACTCAAAGCGTCCGCCGGCACCACGTTCGTCATCAACTGATACAGCGTCGCGGACAGTGAGTAAATGTCACTTCGAGGATTCGTTCCAATCCCGCGGATCTGCTCCATCGGCGCGTAGTGGGGCGTGTAACCGACAACGCTGCCCGTGCTTCCCGATTGCGAGACGTTTGTCTGGCCAGTGGAAGTCTTAGATAGGCCGAAATCGAGAAGGATAATGTGATTCTCGTCCGTCAGCTTCAAATTCTGCGGCTTAATATCCCGATGAATGATCGGCGGCTCGTGAGAGTGCAAGTAAGACAAGGAATCGAGCATCTGATCCGCCCAAAACATAACCCAACTTACCGGAAACGGCTTCTGCGCAGCTTCGAGCCGCTTTGCCAGGTCATCCCCTGAGATGTGCTCCATGACGAGATACTGCTCGTCACCTTCACCAAAATGGTCGCTTACCTTCGGCAGAACAGGGTGCCGCATCCGAGCCAGCGTGCGGGCCTCGCGCTCAAAAGCACTCGCGAGTATTTCGTCACCGGCAAAAAAGGTACGCTTTAACGCCACCGCGCTCCCCAGTCGCTGATCGACCGCGAGATAAACTTCTCCCATGCCGCCCTTTCCAATGAGATGCACAACGAGATAACGGTTCTGGATCAACGTGTTCTGAGCAAGAGCTTTCATCTTTCGACAGGGTGTAAAGGGACAGAAGAAAATCTGGGCTATATTTTCTAATAAATAAGCTTAAACATCAATAGGGAAATGGGAGTAATGCTTTTCGAGCTTAATTTTGGGGCGAGCTAATGGCAGGTTGGCCGAGGTGCTGCCAGCAGCGGCCAGGGGCCTTTACCCGTCGCGTGCACGCGGTGCCTTTCTTGGTCATTGCACCGCAGTAGTAGACCGGTTCGGTAGACGAATTTCGCGAAACTCCTCGTTGCTTGCTTTCCGCTGCGTAAATGTTTGATGTGTTTGGTTCAGTGTTTAAATTATCAGATCGCGAGATACTGGCTCGACCCAGATTCGATGCACTTGGAGCTCGTGCCCCCTCTGTCGGCCCGCTCGCTGGGCCCCTGCTTTTCGCGGCGTGTGATACATCTGAAACTGCTACGCTCGTACCGCTGCTGAGATATGCCGTGAAGCCTGCTGCACCAAATAGAAGTAGTAGAACGGCCGCGGCTCTCGGAATCAGATCGTGCTGTTTCTGCTCGATCGCGCAAAACTCGCAGAACCTTCTGCTCGTGAGCGGTGTCCAATTTGCGCGGACGATCTTCTCCCCGCAATGGCAGCAGAAATGTGGGTGATAGAACATGAGCAGCGTCTACGTATCGATCGAAAAGCTGGCCGGGAATCGAAAAGATGACCAAGTATAAAGCAATTCAAGGTCGTTGTTAAGGCGGAATCGAAAAGTGCAACTTATGCAACCGCGTTACCATAACCTGCGTCTGACAAGTTAGAATTTCACCTATGCCGATCCGCCGTTTTCTCGTTCTCCTGTTGATAATGTTGACTTCGTCCTTTGTTTGCATTGCACAGCAGGACGATGACCCGGTGCGGGTCGATTCGTCAATCGTACGCGTTAATGTCGGCGTAGTGGACGATCGAGGACATCCGATTACGACCCTAGGCCAGTCGAGTTTTACGGTCTACGAGGATGGCGTGAAGCAGGATATTTCGAGGTTCGTCGCGGCTCCCGCGCCTTTCAGCGTCGTCATGATGCTAGATATGAGCGGTTCGACTCGGAGCTTCCGTCAGAACATCCAGATGGCCGCGTCTCGATTTCTGGATGCACTCGCCCCGGATGACCGCGTTGCGATTGTCGAGTTTTACAGCAAGGTAAATCTGCTAAACGATTTTACGGCGGACCGCCGGACAGCATTCCATTCGATCCTGGTCGCAAACGGATCGGGCGACACCGACTTTTACAAAGGCCTCCTCGTCGCGCTGGATAAGCTGTCGGGAGAAAAGAATCGGAGGAAAGCGATCGTCGTGTTGACTGATGGCGTCGATACGGACGCGCAGGATGCCGACCGAAAACTGCTGGCGAATTTAAAAGACGACGAGATTCTAACGGCGCTCAAGCCTGAGATGAACGAAACTCTTCGACGAATTCTCGATCGTTCGGATGCTCAGGCGGTTACGATTTATCCGCTTGCTCTTCCGACCGGCGACCCGGCCAGGCTTGCTGACCCGACGCCGCGTCAGGTGGCGATGTACACGGCCGCGCGGGTCAGACTGAAACTTATCGCGGATCGATCCGGCGGAACGCTGAATTCGATACGGCGGCTTGAAGATATGGGAACTCTATACGCTCTCGTTGCCGCTGACCTCCGAACCCTGTACACAATCGAATATCAACCGTCGAACGATAAGCGCGATGGAAAATGGCGCTCGATAAAGGTCG
>JBDTMK010000224.1:0-5709 GCA_039934315.1 Pyrinomonadaceae bacterium
GCTTCATGTTGGAAGCTCCGATTCGATGCCCTCCCTTCGCCTTCCGGAAGTCCCGGGATGGGAGTGGAAGAAAGAGGTCCGTTCGGGTGAAGTCATTCAGACTATTATCGACGCGTCGAAAGACACGAATGCCGACCTGATCATCATGGCGACCGACGGGCGGAATGGCTTCCTCGATGGTTTGCGTGGCAGTCATAGCGAAAGGGTCCTCCGACTTACCGGAGTTCCGGTCCTGACGGTACCGGTCGGTTCGTATGTGTCCGAAAAGCTCTGACGCGCGGCGTTCGTGAATACAGAATCGTTCGGGATAACGACACGTTGAGCTTTCTTCTTGAGATCGCTTTACACTCGAACGAAATTACACTTGTCTGTAAAATGGGGGCGTTTATTTCTAAGGAAATTCGTCGCGGCTCGCGTGAGTAAGATCGATTAACATTCGTACTGAAAAATGAAAAAGTGCCCCGAATGTCACCGCGAGTATTTCGACGAGATGCTGAACTACTGTCTCGATGACGGGGCGTCGCTGCTTCACGGGCCGGCGGCTGCGGAGGAGCCCGCAACTGCGATCCTGCACACCACCGACGTGGCGGGAGACGGCCCGACGCGAGCTCAACTCCACACCACAGATGCAACCGCGTTACTTTCGGGTTCTTCGCACTCAGCAGATCCGGGAGCGGTTGCTCGACGAAACTGGCTCCTTCCGGCGGTCCTCGGAATTATTCTCACCGCCGCTGTCGGCACCGGCGCTCTCTACTTTTCCGGCCGTTGGTCGTCGAGCCAGATCGGATCGATCGCCGTTATGCCTTTCGTCAATGAGAGCGGCAGCGCGGACTTCGACTACCTTTCGGATGGCATGACCGAGACCCTGATCAACAGTCTGTCCGAGCTGCCCCAATTATCCGTCAAGGCGCGGAGTTTGGTCTTTCGATACAAAGGTAAGGACGTCGATCCAAAGCAGGTCGCGACGGAACTTGGCGTGCAGGCCGTGCTCAACGGCCGGTTTGTAAGACGTGGTGAAAATATTGCTCTCAGTCTTGATCTGTTTGACGCAAATACGGGAAATCAGATCTGGGGTGAAAATTACGAACGCAAATTCGCCGACATACTCACGCTCGAAAAAGAAATAGCGCGCGATGTCTCGAACAAATTAAAAACGAAGTTGTCGGGAGCGGATGAACAAACTCTCGCGAAGTCATACACCGTCGACCCCGAGGCATATCAGCTTTATCTTCAGGGAAGATTTCAATGGAACAAACGCACGCCCGAAGCGGTGCGAAAAGCGGCCGATTATTTTCAAGCCGCAATAGACAAGGATCCGAATTATGCACTCGCATATGTCGGCCTTGCGGACAGTCACATCGTCGGTGAAGGTTTTACCGCGTACGAAGCCAACCCGAAGGCAAAGGCTGCCGCACTGAAGGCGCTTACATTAGATCCTTCCCTCGGCGAAGCTCATGCCGTGCTGGGAAACGTTGCTATGTACTACGAGTGGGACTGGGTGACCGCCGAGCGCGAATACAAGCGGGCTATCGAACTCAACCCAAATTATGCTACCGCCCATCATTGGTACGGTGAATCACTCTCAGCCGTCGGACGGTTCGACGAGAGCTTCGCAGAGTACGCTCGAGCGCTCGCACTCGACCCGGTTTCACTTCCGATCAGCTCTGATCTGGGTATAGCCTATGCACATGCACGGCAATCCGACCAGGCTATTGCACACCTAAAGAAGCTTGCGGAGGTCGATCCGAGTTTCGTTCGTACTTACTTCTATCTTGCGTCCGTTTACGAGGACCGGGAAATGTTTAATGAGGCGATCGAAGCACGCACACGAGGCCTCCTGCTCGCGGGTAGGAATCCGGAAAAGGTTTCGAATGCAATGAAGCGTCTCTCGGACGCGCTTACTCGGTCGGGACCGAAGGGGTATTGGCAAACCGCACTTGAGCAGGCCTTCACAAGAAGCGAAGGAAACGACGAACCGTTAGATCCCATCGAGATCGCATTTCTCTACGCCAAGCTTGGCGAAAAAGATAAGGCGTTTGAATGGCTAGAGAGGGGCTTTCGCGCCCGACTTTCCGCCATGGTCTTTTTGAAGTCCGACTCTGGCTGGAATGATCTGAAGTCGGATCCGCGCTTTGTCGATCTTATGCGGCGTGTGGGTTTGCCGGAATAACATGAAACGATGCCCCGAATGCAGAAGAGATTACACGGACGAGACATTGAACTACTGTCTCGATGACGGAGCCGCGCTGGTCGTGGGTCCCGGATCGCTTGAGCCGAAGACGGCCGTCCTTGAATCAGGCACGATCGAGGGGCCGACGCGGCAGCAGATGTCGACGACAAACGAGACCGCGTTATTTAGCTCGAGGACGGACGATGATCTGAGAAACGCACGACGTCGACGCGGAGGGATTACGTTAGTTGCCGTAGTGCTAACGATCGCGATGGCCGCTCTCGCATTCGTCGGCTATCGATCGTATTTCAAATCACCCTCAACACAGCCGCCGCCACGCACGGGCGCGGCAATTGATACGCACCGTCTTACCGGGGATGGTAAGACACGTGATGCTGAGATCTCGCCGGATGGAAAATTCGTCGCGTATCTACATGTGGAAGGTGCGGAGCGATCGCTTTGGTTGAAGCAGATACAAACGAACAGCAACATCGCGATCGTGAAACCGGGCATGTTCGATAGTTTTAACGCCATCACGTTTTCGCCCGACGGGAGCTTTGTTTATTTTAATGGTGAAACAAAAGCCGGCGGGCTGCCGACCGTGTATCGAGTTCCAACTCTGGGCGGGACGCCGGCAAAGGTATTAACAAATGCGTGGCAGGCTCAGATCTCTCCGGACGGAAAGCAAATCAGTTTTGGGAGATTCGATCTGGCAACTAACTCGACCGTTTTGATGATCGCGAATGTAGACGGCTCAAGCGAGAGAATGCTCGCATCGAGAACCGGCGCACAGTTCTTCGCCGGATCACCGGCTTGGTCGCCCGATGGAAAGCTGATCGCAGTCGCGACGGGCGACGATTCTCTGGCCCCGCGCCCGTCGTTGTCTATTTCACACATATCGGTTTCTGATGGAACAACGTCAGAGCTCGGCACTGAGAAATTCATCGCGATCGGGGACCTTGTGTGGCATCCGAGTGGTGATTCGCTCATCGTGGTTGCCGCTGACAGCGCACTATCTCAAACTCAGCTTTGGGAGATGACATTCCCGTCAGGTTCGGTACGGAGGCTGACGAATAACCTCAATGGCTATGGCTCCGTGTCCATTACCGCCGATGGGAAATCGATCGTCACCGGCGAGTTGTACAGCCGATCGGCGATCTGGGTCTCGCCTGATTTGAAGCCGGAAAATGCTAAGCCGGTGATGCCCGCGACAGGTGACACATGGGGTCTCGGATGGACACCGGACGATCGGATCGTTTACGTATCGGATCAGACTGGCGATGCTGAAGTATGGAGCATGGACGCCGATGGCTCGAACGCCCGGCCGCTAACTAACGATCGCACCTTAAAGACGACACCCGTCGCTTCGCCCGACGGCAGGTACGTTGTGTACACGAGCGCTGCCGCGGGTGGAGGCGAACTGGTGCGAATCGACGCCGAGGGCGGCAATCCTCTCGTTTTGAATCAAAGTCCGGGCGCCGACAATCCCGACATATCGATCGACAGTAAGTGGGTTATTTTTTCGGCGTGGATCGACGGCATTCAAAGGATCTTGCGTGTCTCGATCGACGGAGGCGAGCCCGAGGTCGTGACCGCGTATCGAGCAACCGAACCGCGATTCTCGCGCGACGGGACCCGGATCGCATGCTTTATTCCGAACGAAAAGACGCAGAACTGGACTCGGCTGGCCATTATCCCGGCAAATGGCGGTGAGCCGCTCAAGGTTTTCGATTCGCCGCCGAACGTTAATATCGGCCGCGGTCCTATTTGGACGCCCGATGACCGCGGCATCACGCTCGTAGTTTCTCCGGGAGAACTGCAAAATCTTTGGCTCCAGCCCGTGGATGGCGGAGAGGCAAAGCCGATGACAAACTTTCCGCTGCCCGGAGTCTCACGCCGGGATTACTCGTGCGATGGCAAGCGCATCGCATTGGTCCGGGCCGAAGGTATCGGCCACGCCGTGATGATCACCGACTACCGATAACGCGAGACGACGAACTCAAGCCTTTTGAAATATGAAACGATGCCCGGAATGCAGACGCGATTATTACGACGAGACACTTTTGTATTGTCTCGACGATGGAACTGCGCTGCTCGAAGGGCCGTCGTCCGGTGCCGGGGATCTTCGCACGGCAATTCTTTCGGGAGACGATTTTCCCGACGAAGCGAAGACCCAGCCTCTTGTTTCTTCAACCGGCGGCAGCAGCCGCTCGGAGACAACTACCGGCCGGATTCCTGCCGCCCACCGGAGTAAAACCTGGATCGGCGTAATCGTCGCTATCGTCATCGCAGTCGCTGCCGGGCTCGGGTTTGTAATCTACAAGTATCGAGGGACGACCGGCACTGCACCCTTATCGATAAAACTCGAAAAGGTAACGACGCAAGGCAAAACTTCGGCGGCAGCGATATCGCCGGACGGGAAGTATGCCGTCTACAATGTCGACGACGGCGGGGCGCAGAGCCTTTGGACCAAACAGATAGCGACAGCCAGCAATGTCCAGATAATTCCTCCGGCACAGGGCGTTGAGTATTCGAGCATCCGCTTTTCCCCGGACGGGAATTTTGTGACCTTCAGACGGCGCGACCCTGCAACAAACTTTTTCGCAGTTTTCCAGACGCCTGCTCTCGGCGGAGCTCAAAAAAAGATCGCGCACGACGTCGACAGCGCGGTGACGTATTCTCCCGACGGAAAGTCGATCGCATATTTACGGGGCAACGCTCCTGAGATGGGCGAAAGTGTTCTTCTGATCGCGAACACGGACGGGACCGGTGAGCGAATTCTCGCGAAACGGCGGCGCCCGGAAACCTTTCCGTGGTGGTCGGCTGGCGGTGCAGTTGCCTGGTCCCCGAGTGGCCGGACGATAGCTGCGGTCATCGGCGGAAGTGCGTCGGGAAGTGGCCTAATGCAAGTCGTTGAAGTTGACGTTAACGATGGCTCTCTCCGACAGATCACGGCGGAAGGATGGTATGAGATCTCGCATCTCAGTTGGTTGCCGGACGAGAGTGGGCTGCTCGTCATGGGTGCTGAGAAAGCGTCGGATTTTTATACCCAGCAGATCGCACTTATCTCGTACCCTTCCGGCGATCGCCGCCGAATAACCGCCGACTTCAATAACTATCGCGCGATGAATCTGACGTCGGACGGAAAGATCCTCGCTGCCGTTCAACGCACACGACTCTCCAACATCTGGATAGCACCGAACGCTGACGCAAGCCGCGCCTTTCAGGTCAAGGCCGGCGGAACGAACCAGGAGGGAACCGATGGCCTGTCGTGGGCGCCCGATGGCCGAATCGTTTTCTACTCAAAGGCAAGCGGCAACGACGATATCTGGATAATGAACGGCGACGGAAGTAACGTAAAGCAGCTCACCGTCGATGCCGGAACGAATTATGGTCTCAAGGTAACGCCCGATGGAAAATACATTATTTTTACGTCTGAACGTGCGGGACAACCCAATATCTGGAGGATAGATATGGACGGTGGGAACCCGAAGCAATTAACTTTCGGAACCAGCGAGTACGGTATCACTGCCACACCC
>JBDTMK010000225.1:0-5693 GCA_039934315.1 Pyrinomonadaceae bacterium
CGCGTGCACGTTTCATCAGATCGAAGATCTCGGACGCATCCGCGACCTCGCTACCGACCACCATCGGTGCGAGGATCTTCTCCGCAGTTACCCAAGCCGAATCGGTCCACTCATCGGAGTAACCCGGCCCTTCGCCGCAGGTGATCTCGCCCCAGCCTTCACCGCCATCGCCGTCGACTACGCGCACCAAAATTATCCGACGCTCGTACGTACGTCCAAAACTGGTCTCGAAAAAATGAACGAGCGGAAGATTTATCTCGATGAGCTCTACTGAGCGGATCTTGAGCATGGCGGCGAAAGCACTAGGTTAGTGATTGTCGGTGTGGAATGCAATTTGGACTTAAGGTTAGCCAGCGAAGGTGTTGCAAATTTCCACCGGCGAAAACCTAATCGACTATTTCAAACTGGACGAACTGCGTGGCGGTATTTTCTTTTCCTTTCGCCAGATTGTCGATGACCGTGATCTCAAGAACGTAGTCGCCCGGCACCATCGCCGTGCCGAGAGAGAGCGCCGCCGCGAAGTCCACGGACTTCGGATCGCTGGTCGCCGGCACGATCGGTTTCACAGGATTATCGAAGACGGGTTTGCCGTCGCGATAGACTCTCGTTCGATAGCTTAGCTTCGGCACGGCTCCGCCGCCTTTCGCGTTGTAAATGGAAAAGCCGTAGCTCAAAACGGTACCCCGCTTGAACTGTCGCAGCGAGGTATCAGCCAACGTGTCCGACGCCATCGCTGCACGGCCGTCCTCACGTTTTTTCCAATCTGCGTACTCGAGATTTTCAAGGGCGACGCCGGACACGGTGAGCCGGCCTTTCTTCAGGTTCGGAACCTCGACGAACTGATTAGCCGAGCCGATCTTGTCACTACCATGATCGTGCAACGCGACCCTCAACTGGTAAGCTCCCGGCTTATCTATAGGAAATGGGAGGTCATAAACAAAGCCGGTTTTCATCATCTTTTCGAACTCTTCCTTTTTGAGCGGCACCGTATAAGTTCTCTCTAGCCCACCGACCACTGCACCGTTATCGCCGAACGCTTTCGCGATGATGTCGAAGACGAGCTTCTTACTACCGTCAGGCTCGTCTGTGAATTTCAAGTCCTGCGCCCGGACGTGCATCAGTGAACGGATCACCAGGCCGTCCTCTGGCGATTTGTAAAATAGAGCGTTCAACTTGAGAGAGATCTCGTTGACGGCAAAAGGCGAGGTCAGGGCATCGACTATCCGTTGCTCTACCGTCTGGACCGGCTTTACAAGCTTTTCATCGCTTACGCCAAAAAAGCTGCTTCTATAGCGGGCTTGCGCCCCCGGCCTCGTAAGTTTTATTTGAAGATTATTGAAGCGGCGTGTTCGCGGATCGAAGGTTGAGTCGTCGGGTTCGTAAGCGATCAGATAATAGCTTTGATCGTCGAGGATCTTTCTAATCCCCCCGCTGAGATCATTGTTGTTGACGATGGCGATCCCGCCTGTCAGCTTTGCGAGATATCTAAGGCCGTCCTGTGTATCGAGTAGCTGTTGGCCGCGGTCAATCTCCTCCTGCTGGACTTCCACAAAAGTGCGTCCGGCAGGGTTGTCCTGGGCCGTCAGCCCGGTCGTCTGCAAGCCGCGAGCGTCCATGGTGTAGATGACGACGGATGCCCGGTTGGCCAGGTCGACCAGGAGCCGAAGGCTTTGCATTACACGGCCCGGCTCCTTGAATCCGAGGGCGCCTTCCTCGTACAGCTTGAAGCCGTCCGACACAAGCATGATCGACTTTCTTCCGGGCAGGTCCTGCATTCCCTTGACGACGTAATTGATCGCGCCCAATGTGCCTGTCGCAAAAATGCTCTCGCGAAAAGCTTTGAATTCGCGCTCGATCCCTTCCGGCGTGCGCTCGCCAGGCCCGCTGTCGACCGGTGCCAGCGCTCCCTGGATCTTTGCCTGCATAGGCGCAAACGCCCCCATGTTCCCGCCGCCGAGAGCATTCCACTTAACCTTTTCGATCGCCGCATAAAGTTGCCGCTTGTCGTTCGTAAACTGCTGCAGAGCTCCTATTCCCGCACCCGTTCGAATGATCGCTACGAGATCCCCTTCCTGCATCTGTTCATCGACAAATTTTTTCAGGGAGCGGCGAACGTAATAAATGCTTTCGAACGACAGCGTAAGGTCGTCGACTACGATGGCGATCGTTCGATGCACCCGCTCCGGCCTGACTGCCGACGGAGGCAGGACGGTGGGCTTCGCATTTTTGTCTCGTGGAGCTTCTTCGGTCGTTCGGACATTCGAGACGAATGAAAAGTTCGTAATCTTTTGTTTGTCCCCGTTTTCGAAGATCTCGATTTCCCCGGGCTTCAGATCGGTAATGACTTTTCCCTGCTTATCGGTGACCGTCACGTCAATTTGGATCAAGGCCGTCGTGATCTTCACCACGTCGTTGTCGTCTTGCGGCGGGGTGGGCTTTGCAGTCTGTGTCCAGGCCGAGGCGCAGGATAGGGCTATCAGGACCAACGGGAAAATTATTCTTCTCATGAGGAACTGCTCCGGGCAGCGGAATTTCTTTGCTATCATATAACCTTTAACGGATTCTTGAAATAAATTCGCCGGCAAAAATCTTCAAACGCCCGCCGCGCTTTCGCATCAAAATAGCCAGGAGCTTTACAACAGATGTTTCGTCCTATACTCCGCGTTGTTTTCGCGTTCACCTTCACACTCGTACTTTTTTTCCTCGGCTGTTCCGCGCAGCAGACGGAAGAGCAGGCTCTCGCAAACTTGCGGCAGACGGCGCGTGATGGACGGACACCTTCCGAGGATTACGTTGCAGGAGTTGAATCGCGCTTTGCCGGAAAGCGGACCGGCTTGCTCGCAAAACTACTGCGAGCCAAAATCAAGTTCGACAATAAAGACTTCGCCGGAGCGGCCGCGCTGCTGAATACGGACGAGTTTCGGACCAAAACGAAAGTAGCGGACCACGCACTTTGGCTGCGGGGGCTGGCACTTCAAGAGGCGGGAAATCACACGGAGGCGATTAATGTCTTCGGACGTTTGATAAACGACTTTCCGGAATCGATATATATTACCGATGCCAAATTGAAGAGAGCTGCGTCGGCCATCGCTTCCGGCCAGGCGTCTTCGGTTCCGTCGTCGTTGAACGATCTGAATGTGGCGAGGAATGCTGACGCGAATCTGCTGACTGCGAAATCTTACGAAGCTCAAGGAAACCAGCCGGACGCAATTCGATACTACCGACGGGTTTATTTTTTTGGCGCCGGGTCAGACGCAGCGAAAGAGGCCGAGGCGAAACTCGTCTCACTTGCACAGCCGCTTACACCGCAGTCGGCGGAAGAAGCGACGATGCGCGCCGAGGGGCTATTCGCCGCGAAAAATTTTGCGGCGGCGGAGAAGTCGTTTGGCGACCTGAGTGCCGCGTATCCAGTCGCGCTAACCAGCGCCGTCAGGTTAAAACAACTGGCAACGCTTTCCACTTCAAAAAAAGCGGCTGAATCTCAAACTGTATTCAACTCGATCCCGGTTTCAGCGAGCGAGAAAGAAGAGGCGTATTACCATCTCGTGATGGCGAATGCTCGAGCTCGTCAATGGCCGCAGGCCCGAACGATCGTCGAAGAGATGCGGCAGAAATTCCCAACCGGCAAGTGGACGCCAAAAGCGTGGATCGACGCGGGCATGTCGGCACGCGACGCAAAGAACAAGCTCGAGGAGCAGTCGTTTCTCCGAGCGGCGGTCGTTAATTTTCCGAACGCGGTTGAAGTCGCCGGAGCTCAGTTCGAGCTTGCCTGGATCGAGCACGACAACAATAATTTTACTGCATCCTCCCGATTACTGATCGAGCACCTCGCACGCTACGCGGAGCGCGATACGACAAACCGCGGGAAGGCGGGATACTGGGCGGCGCGCGATTCGCAGCGTGCCGGAAAGACGTCGGACGCCTGTGCTCTTTACGTCGGAGTGCTATACCGTTACTCGGCAAATTGGTACGGCTATCTCGCTGCACAGCGCCTCGCCGGCATGAGCTGTCCCGCTGCTGCTCCGCTTGGACCGCTCGTGCCGGCCGCAGTTGCGGCATTGAAGACGATCACCGTCGCACCTGAAACTTCGACACAAAAGGAACTGGCGCATGCCGAAAAAAGTGAGGAGCTCAGCCTAGTCGGGTTGTTTGACTGGGCGATAGGCGAACTCGAAGACGCAAAGAAGACAGCACAGAATTCTCCGAAAATAAATCTCGCGCTCGCACGCCACTATCGAATGAAGAGCGACAACGTCAAGGCCTTACTCGCCCTCGCGAAAAGCTATCCGGATTATTCTCAGATGTTTCCGGAAGAGATGGGCCGCGACGAGTGGGACATCTTCTACCCACTCACGAATTGGAATGACATCAAAAGCTGGGCAAAGAATCGCAACCTTGACGAATACCAGGTGGCGGGTCTCATCCGGCAGGAATCGGTATTTAATCCGCGGGCAAAGTCCGGAGCGAATGCGTACGGCCTGATGCAGCTCTTGATCCCGACGGCCCGGTCTACGGCTCGAAAGTATGGCTCAAACACGACAGTGTCAGTCGATACTTTGTTTCAGCCGGCGACGAACATCGAGCTCGGCACTGCGTTCATGCGCGATCAGTTCGACAAGTTTGGGCGCATCGAATACGTTGCTGTCGCCTATAACGCCGGGCCGGGGCGAGTCGGGCCATGGCGAGCAAGCTTGCCGATAGAGATCGATGAATTTGTCGAAGCGATCCCGTTTAGGGAAACAAAAGCATATGTGCAGGGCGTGATAAGAAACTCTGCCCAGTATCGAAGGCTCTATGACGCCAACGGAAATTTCAAGCCGAATATTGGAACGAAAGCGGTTCGGGGCGAGGTCGATACGAAGAGTCGTGAAGAGATCGCGGCTGAGTTTCCGGATGTTGTTGTCGGGATCGATGGGGATTCCGAGTAGTAAACGCTATTATGCTGGTCGCGGTTTCGCACAGCCAAGGCTGTTCACGGCACCCTAAAAATTCTTGCCCTACGTATCAAGCACGCGCCTACGCCGAGACAAAACTCGCGTCGACGCTGCGAACCGACCGCGCCAGTTAAACTTGGAATCTTCACAATCCCGGATGTTATAATTTTCAAAACTTTCGTAACTCTTAACAATTTGAACGAACTCTTTCGCTGTAGTGAGATTTCAAAATGACAAAGCTTAGCGTGAACCGACAGCAGTATGAGGTCAATGCCGATCCGAACACACCCCTTTTGTGGGTGATCCGGGACGACATCGGTTTGACCGGAACCAAGTTCGGGTGCGGCGTTGCGCAGTGCGGCGCCTGTACCGTTCATGTCAACGGCGAAGCAAAGCGCTCGTGCGTTACGCCGATGAAGGCCGCGGTCGGAAAAGAAATTACGACCATCGAAGGCATCTCGCCTGATTCGACCCATGCGCTTCAGAAGGCATGGATCGCGGTCGACGTTCCGCAGTGCGGTTACTGCCAGTCCGGCCAGATTATGTCGGCGGCGATCCTCCTCAAGGAAAACAAAAAACCGACCGATGACGACATCGACAAAGCAATGTCCGGAGTAATTTGTCGGTGCGGAACTTACAACCGCATCCGCGACGCGATCAAGATGGCTGCGATCCAAGGAGGTGCGAAATGACAGCGAAGGTAGAAGTCGATAGACGTTCCTTTCTAAAAGCATCGATCGTGGCCGGGGGTGTTCTCGC
>JBDTMK010000226.1:0-5672 GCA_039934315.1 Pyrinomonadaceae bacterium
TGCGAAAATCCGCGGCGAGTGTTTCTTAAAAAATAAAAACGCCTTTCGAGTTTGGACAAACGAAAGGCGGAACGTCAGAAGATTAACGCTCGCGCCTCAGGTATTATTGTCTTCGACTCGCAAAACGGCGTTCATTCTAAAAGTAAATCCGGGCAAAATAATACAAGATAGGTGCGTTCAAAAGCAAACTGTCGAGCCGGTCGAGCAGGCCACCGTGACCGGGAAGAATGCTCGCGGCATCTTTTGTTTTCGAGCCACGCTTCATCGCGCTTTCGGCAAGATCGCCGAGAACACCGACGCCCGCCATGACGACCGCGAGCGGAATCGAGAACTGATAAGGCAGTTCCGGAAAAAACCAAAACGTCGCGAGAGCCGCGAAAGCGGCCGCAGCGATGAGGCCGCCGACCAGTCCTTCCCATGTCTTGCCGGGCGAGATCCCAGGCGCGAGTTTGTGTTTACCAAAGGCTCGTCCAGCAAAGTACGCGCCTGTGTCTGAACCCATCAATACGAGGAAAAAGAATCCGAGCAGATGCGTGGAAAGATTTAGCTTTCCCTCAAAACCGACACGCGTTGCGATCAGATATCCGCCTAGAAAAGCGAGATATAAAACGCCCAGGATCGTGACGCCAGCACCGCCGAGCATCTTCGAAAAATCTTTCTGAAAGCGAAACGTTTGCGTAACGAGCACCACGATAACGAAACCCGCCAACGTCATCATCAGCAGGTTAGGATCTGTCCCCGGGGCGTCGAAAATGAATGCGACCGTCAGAGCAGTGGCACCGAGATATGCAATGCTGGCATCGGCTTTGAGCTCGAGCTTCTTTGTCAGTGAGAAGAATTCAAACAAGCCCGCCCCAAGCGCGAGGACCGCGATCGCGACGAATATCCAAACTGTTTCGGGAACGTAAGAAGGAAGAACGATCGACGCGATCAGGATCGGAAGCGCTACCGCGGCGGTCAGGATTCTAGTTTTCATAAAGTCACGGCTTCAACGCCAGCGCTATCAACCGCCGATGACGCAGATAACCCAGATGAACCAAAACATGTTTGTCGGGGCCGAATATCTAAGACAATCTGCGTCATCCGCGGTTAAATAGTGGCTATCTGTATGTATCGCAGTTCGACGCGTTACTTCTTGCTCGCTACCGCCCCGAATCGACGTTCGCGTTTTTGATAATCGACGATCGCCTTGAAGATCTCCGTTCGGCGAAAATCCGGGAACAGGGTCGGTGTTACATAGATCTCGCTGTAAGCGAGCTGCCATAGCAAAAAGTTCGAAATGCGCATCTCGCCGCTTGTTCGGATCAGCAAGTCAACATCCGGTAGGCCGTGCGTGTACAGATTACGCTCGATGTCGGCTTCAACAAGATCGTCGGGCGATCCGCCGGCGGCAATGATCGCTCGCAGCGCTTTTCGACATGCTTCCAGGATCTCAGCACGGCCACCGTAATTTAGCGCAACGCTCAATACGGTTCCGGTATTGGCAGATGTTTTGTCCATCGCAAAAGCGATCTCTTTCTGAACATCTTCACCCAAGCCTTCGATCCGGCCGATCGCCTGGAAACGAATGTTGTTCTCATGAACCTCTTTGAGCTCGCTTCGCAGATAGCGCTTCAGCATCGACATCAGGCCGGACACTTCACTCTTCGGCCGTTTCCAATTCTCGGTCGAGAAGGCGTATAACGTAACGGCTTTGGTTTCGAGCCGCGTGCATGTGTCGACGATCGATTTGACGGAATCAGCACCGGCCCTGTGACCAAAGATGCGCGGCCTGCCGCGTTTCTTCGCCCAGCGTCCATTACCATCCATGATTATCGCGATGTGCTGGGGAAGACGCTCGGGATCAATGGACGCGAGAAGTTCCGCGTCCGCCGACTTGGGTTTTACGATCCTTTCGAAATGCTCGAACATGAATTAGCAGATCAATACGAACCTTCGAAACCATTGCCTTTGATAACTCGTTCGCGAACTTCCACGACGGCATTGTGATTTAGGCGGCCGTAAATGTGCGGATACAATTCGTCGTCGGTCGACGGCTCTTTGACGAGTTTCGAGAGAAGCTTTTCCGTGTCGATCTTCAATATCAGGACCTTTTCGACACCGCTGTAATAACGCTTTAAGACCGCTTCGAGCTGGCTTGGATAACTGCAATGAATAAAGCCCTCGGTTGTAAGGCTCTCCGGCTGATACGACGCCTTAGTTTTGGATCGTTCCCACGCCTCCGGCAATACAATGTGATAAATGAACATTCTCGTGCTATGGGTACTCGACCTTTAGAAGCGTCAAGCCGTGCGCGGGTGCGGTTTTGCCGGCAAGATTTCGGTCCCCTGTAACGATCGCCGTCTGAATTGTATCAGAATCCTTTTCGCCTCGCCCGACCTCGATCAGCGTGCCGATGATCGAACGAACCATGTAGCGAAGAAAGCCGTTTGCCGTGATCTCGAACTCGATAATGTTTGCCGAAGCGCGGTTGTCCCAGCGAGTTTGGATGGTGCAATCGAGGATCGTCCTGATCCGGGTTTCGCCGTCGGCGTGGGCAGACGCGAACGCCGTCCAGTCGTGTTCACCAAGCAGCAAACGCGATGCCGCAGTCATGGCGGCGACATCGAGCGGCTTATATTCGTGATGAGCGAAGCGCCGCCAGAATGGTGACATGACGGGGGCGTTGACGATCCTATAAAGATACGTCTTCTTTTTTGCCGAGAACCGCGCGTGAAATTCGTCCGGCACTTTTTCGGCCTTCAGAATTCTTATGTCCCGCCACAGATTTCCATTTATAGCGGCTCGCAGTTTGTCCGGTGTGAAGCTGCGATTGATCATCACATTCGCCACCTGACCCTCGGCGTGCACTCCGGCGTCAGTTCGGCCGGAGCCGATCACGCCGACTTTCCGGTCCTCGAGCATCCCGATCACACGTTCGAGCTCGCCCTGGATAGTACGGTCGTTTTCCTGCACCTGCCAGCCGTGGAAATCGGTGCCGTCGTATTGAATCAAAAGTTTGTAGTTCATTCAAAAAGGAAACGAGTATGTCTTCTGGACCGGTCTATTTCAAATTTCTCACTCTTTGCGTCTTAGCGGCTTTGACCTGACCGACTACTCTATTTCCGGCTACCGGGTTTCTCCGCAACATCGCCGCGGGAGCACATCGGACAGTCTTCCGGTTTGTAGGCCGGCACGTCCATTTCAACCAAAGAAATACGCTTAACACCAACATCGGCGGAGCCGTTAGATCGGTCGATGATGGACGCTGCAAAGACGACCTCGCCGCCGTTTTCTTTGAGGGCAGCGATACATTCTCGAGTTGAGCCGCCTGTCGTTATCACGTCTTCGACAACGAGGATTCGTTCGCCGGGCCGAAGAGCGAAGCCCCGTCGCAACGTCATGGTACCGTTCTGGCGTTCCGTCCAAATAAACGGAATGTCCAGAGCCTGTGCGACTGCAAAGCCGATCACAAGACCTCCGATCGCCGGCGAGGCCACTGCCTCGATTCTCAAGTCGTTTAGGCGGTCAGCGATAGCCTGTCCAAATCTTTTCGCGTCCGCCGGGTGCTGCAGAGCTAGTGCGCATTGTAAATAGTTCGGCGAGTGCAAGCCGCTTGAAAGAATGAAATGTCCCTCAAGCAAAGCGCCGGTGCGTCTGAATTGTTGCAGGATGTCGTCCATCTGGTAGTGATCGAAATGAGATTATGCCAAAAAAGTATTGGTTGTGCGATGTGTAGTCGTTTACGCCTCAGGATAATACCGCTAGAATATTTCCAGATGTTGCCGCACCCGAACCTCATTTCCGAAGCTCTTCTGATAAATACGACTATCGACTTCCTTATCTCGATCGGCGGGAGCTCGTCGGCAGTATCGGTTGTCGAGTACGTGATGAATATCAGGAATGCCGACGCTGGTTTGGCGCGGCTGCTTGTTTCGGATCTCGTTGCTCGTGACTCCCGGCTCGTGATCGACGGTGACGTCGTCACGATTATGGAGATCGACCATGACTCGATCGAACTTTCCGAAGCAGGATTTGTTGTCTTTGATCTGGAGACGACGGGTGCGAAGACACCGCCGTGCCGCGTCACGGAGATCGGGGCATACAGAGTGAAAAATTGTGAGATCGTCGAGGAGTTTCACACCTTGGTGAACCCTGAGACGCCGATCCCGTTTTTTATTTCGATCCTGACGGGCATAACGGACGAGATGGTCAGAGATGCTCCGAAGTTTTGTGAAGTAGCGGACGCGTTTCTGAAATTCATCGGCGACTCCGTTCTCGTCGCGCATAATGCGGGATTCGACATGCGGTTTTTAAATCACGAGGTCGGCCGCATGTACGAAGATTACCGTCTCGGGAATCCGTCGCTTTGCACCGTGCAGCTGTCAAGAAAGCTTTTGCCGGACATTGAAAACCATAAGCTCAAAACGCTTGCCGAACATTTCAGCGTCGCCCTTGTAAATCATCACAGGGCAAATGAAGACGCCTACGCAACGGCGCGAATATTCATCAATTTACTCGACCAGCTCAAGACGCGCGGCGTCCGCGCTCTGGGCGAAGCCAGGACCTTTAACTCGAAAAAGAACTATGTCAGAACAGGTAAAATTACGGCCGGAGAATTTGCAGAACCTAAATATCAGGCCGACGCCGCGTGAAGAAATGAGTCTCTTCGAGCTCGATACCTTCGCGTACGAGTTTGCCGGTCGGGAGGTTTGGGTCGAGTTCGAGATGCCGGAGTTTACGGCGATCTGCCCGTTCTCTGACTTCCCGGATTTTGGGGTGATCAAGCTCAAATACGTCCCGAACGAAAGATGCATCGAGCTCAAGAGCCTTAAGCTCTACATCAATTCGTTCCGTGAAATAAAGGTTTTTCACGAACATGTCGTCAACATTATTCTCGAGGATTTTGTAAAGGCGTGCGATCCGCTAGAGGCCCAGATCGAAGGCGACTTTCATGTGCGGGGAAATATCAAGACGGTGGTGAGGGCGAGTTACTCGAAGGAGAAGTGAGTCGAGGTGGCTTTGAAACGAGGTGACCCGGAGTCGAGAACGGATGTAGGCAAGTCTAACGAGAGAGTTTTCACCGCGTCTCATGCTCCTGCGTCGCAAGAAACTGACCAATCCCCGCGTTGCAAAAACTCAATGGGCGGAAACGGCCATAACGGTCGGCTGGGACTTCAGATGCTTTCGGCACGCGATCTGGATCAGACGATCGATCTCGTCCCTTAAGGCTACTTCGTCGGCTGGGCTCGAGTTGATTATCTCGGAAACGATCAGGAACTTAGATTTGTCGAGAAGGGTCTGTTCGCGAAAGGAAAGCTTTTTCTCGCGGCTGAGGAATGTGAGTTTCTTTAAGACATCAGCGGCCTCGAACACATCACCCGATTGAAGCTGCTCGGTAAATCCGCGCGAACGCGTTTTCCAGTCACATGACACTGCTTCAAAATCCGTGGACAATTTTTCGATAAGCGCGGTGCACTGTATGGGGCTGATGATCGGACGGATACCGACGCTCTCGGCATTCGCCATCGGCACAAGAATTATCGAGTTGTCACTCAAAACCCGAAGCGAATAGAAGTTGATCGAAGTCTGACCTATTAACTTCTTCTCGATCTGTTCGACTAGACAAACACCCTGGCTTGGATACGCGACCTTCTGTCCGATGCTCAGCTCCATAGTGTTTTGCTCCTTTC
>JBDTMK010000227.1:0-5655 GCA_039934315.1 Pyrinomonadaceae bacterium
GACACGTACTCTGTTCCGAAAGGGAATTCGAGAAGCTTCAGCACAGCATGGTCACCAACTGCACTTGCCAGTGTCGAATTCTCCGTACCAAACGTTGAGCTTGCCCGTACGTTTTCGTACTCGGGAAGGTGTTGGAGCAGTACGGGCTGGCCATCCACCTCTGAAATCTCCTGACTCTTACGCCCAGGTTCCTGGCCAAATCCGGTTACACATCCGCATGCTAGTAAAATTGACAGTATGAAACTTGAGCAAATGGCTTTTAACTTTAGCCTGTTCATGTAATCTCGCTCTTTGAAATAGGACTAGAATACTAGCATTCTACGCAATCCGCCGGCAATTTGTAACGCATCAATACAGCCTGCTGCCATGTACCAATTGAAACAGTTCGTATACGCTTTCGCGTGTGAATCTGAGCTTGGATGTTCGACGAATTGCTGGGTATGCCATCAAATATGGAACAAATTCTATTCGATTGCGTGTCTAAATGACGGCTTTGGCGTTTGGCACGCATATTGATTCCGTTTAACTTCGAGGGGGAACAAGGAAATGACCACAGAAACATTAGATTATCCGGTGCTGCAAAAAGGAAATGCGGCCGAGGAAACCAAAAGCGCTAAGGCAGTAAAGGCGTTGGGAGATGTTGCCAAAGTCACTGATTTTGAATTAACGCAGGCTTCGGCCGGCGGAGATATGGTGGCTTTCGAAGAGATTTATCAGCGACATCATCGAAGGGTCTATTCGATTTGTCTCAGAATGCTTCAGAACGCATTTGAGGCTGAGGATCTGACGCAGGATGTATTCATTCAGCTTTACCGAAAAATCGGAAGCTTCCGCGGAGATTCGGCGTTCACTACATGGCTGCACCGGCTGACGGTCAACCAAGTTCTGATGCACTTCCGGAAACGCAACGTGAAGTTTGAAAAGACGACTGAAGAAGGCGAAACGCCGGAGCAGACGGTCCGGGGTACGGAGAATCCGTTCAAGATGCCGATCGTCGATAAGATCGCTTTAGAAAGCGCGATCGACCAGCTCCCGGCGGGTTACAAGAACGTTTTCGTTCTGCACGATGTCGAAGGATTCGAGCACGAAGAAGTTGCGGGTATCCTGGGGTGCTCGGTCGGTACGTCGAAGTCGCAGCTTCACAAGGCTCGTCTGAAGTTGAGAAAGTTACTTAAGAAGAAAGCCAATCCGCGTTTGGTTGGTATCTAATAAATGTATTCGGATTTATAGAACATGAGCTTCCCGGAAACGGGAAGCTTTTTTACTTCACGCGATCGAGTTTCATTTCGAAGATCTTCGTCCACGTTTTCCCGTCAAGCGAGAACTCGCCGGTTTCCAACCAGACGCTCGCATCGGCTTTTATCAGATATTTGATTGTGCCGCCGTTAGGCGTCTGAAAGCCCCATTCATAACCCTCAGAAACGACTTTTAGATCGTAAATTCCCGTAGGCCCACCTGCGAGATACGTTGCGAACTTGTAGACCTTGGCCGTTTCGTCGTAGCTCAGCACCGCGAGCGTCTCGTGGATCACTTTTCCTTCCGGATTCAGATGCTTTCCTTCGACGAGAACCGCGAGCCCGTCGATCTTGGTCTGAACCGACTCGGCGCCCGTAAATGTTTCGCGTTTTCCACCTTGCGCGATATACCAACCCGAGCCTTTCCATGTTCCAATCAGCTTGTCGAGCTTCTTCATTTCGGCCTGTCGGTTGGCAATCGGCTGCTGCATCTGGCCAAGGCATGTGAACGCGCACGCACCCACGATCATTAAAATTAATAGGACTTTATTCATTGCTTCTCTTAGATAATCACGATTCTGATTTCCGAATAATTATATTACGTCGAGCGAGTTCACCAACAAAAGTGTTCGGCTCTATTGCTTTTTCCTGGGGTGTCGCACCCCTTTCCAAAACATCGCCGCGTGCCATCATCTGGGCGATGATGGACGCAGGAAACGCAGTGGTTCGCATCATAGCGGAGAGGCCTGTGTCCTCATCCTGTTTATCGACGATGTCGTAACGCAGTTGTTTGATTTCACCGTCTCGCTTGCCGACAAAATCCAAACGCACCAAAACGTAATCAGGGCCGTCCGCGGGCAGATGTTTTTGCAGCAGATCGCCGAATACTTTTCGCGGAGTGACTTTGGCAAAATCGACGACGATCTCATCACTCGAGCAGAGTCCAAGGTCGATCATCGTTTTGAATTTCTCACAGTGCCCGGCATAACGGATCGTTTTGTAATCAAGCTCTGCGATCTTCCCCAAGAATGTGTCCGGCAGCGTCGACGTTCCGCCTG
Source organism: Pyrinomonadaceae bacterium (assembly GCA_039934315.1). Lineage (GTDB taxonomy): Bacteria > Acidobacteriota > Blastocatellia > Pyrinomonadales > Pyrinomonadaceae > OLB17. Next base: position 2,294 of record JBDTMK010000227.1, read on the forward strand.
ATGTTTGAAACGCCTCGAGCGGCGGAAAGCCATCGAACGAAAGGTCTTCGATCTCTGTCATCGATTCGACCTCGATTATCTTTCCATCACGGATCACGCGGGCGACTTCGACGTATTCGTTTATCAAACCTTCGACTGAGAATACGAGCTGGTAATTTAAAGGCGGCTGCGGGTTTTGCGGCAGCCCGCCGACACGAATGTGAATCTCCTGTATCTCATCAAAGTTTGCGGCGCCATGCATCGCGAGGATCGACACCATCCCGGGCGCGAGGCCGCAATCAGGAATAATATTTATTCCCACGGCTTTGGCTTCGGCATCGAGACCGAGCTGTGAATCGACGACGTAGTTATTGCCGCCGAGATCGCAGAAATTCGTCGCCGTCTCTATCGCTGCTTTGGAAAGTGACTCGTTGTACCAGTAGTTGACGCAAGAGATCGCCGAATCGTGGCCCGACATAAGCGCGACTGTTTCGTCGTAATTCGCGGCGTCTACCTGAACGCCGGAAATACGATCCGTTCCGACCTTTGCCGCTACGTCCTGCGCCTTCGCTAAATTGAAGTCAGCGACCGTCACCGATTCGACATCGGGCGAGTTATGAACCAAATCAAAGGCCGCACCATATCCCATGCGGCCTGCACCTAAAACCAGAACCTTCATCCTTCAAGACCAGTCATCGAGTTCTTCCGGCTTTACGCCGGCAACCGTTTCGGCTGCGAGATCCCAAACCTTCTTCTTCCAAGTCCGCATGCCTTCGGTCAGCGTCAACGCGACTTGGGGGTGCGCCGCGTTTCGCTCAAGGCGGATGACCTGTGCGGCGACCGTGACCTCTTCCTTCGTATTCTCCGTTACTGTCAGATCGACCTTACAGCCGACTGTCGGCAGCATCCGCGGCAAATAAACCAACGCTCCGTTCACCCCGACATTTTCCGTCAGGCCTTCTTCTTCGACGACTTTACCATCCTCGTTCTTCCATTTGACGCGAATCGGAAACGAAACGACGTGTCTCGCTCCCTGGCGACGATCATCCTGCATAAATTTTCCTCTTTTAATCCCGGTTGGATTGTGTTTGAAGTAAGGGGTGCCTCGTGATTTGAGGCAGTAGGAGTGTACCAGAAAGCCGGCGATATGAGTCAATAAAAATATGGGAAAAACAGCAATGGCATATTATATAAGGGGTTGCGGTTTTTCGAAGTTGGACAGTAGAGACCGAAAGTGTTAGCATCATACCCATGTTCCAGCCGCGACCGGTTGGAAACAGGTGGAATGACCCGCCGTTTCAGTTTCCCAGAAGATCTACACAAATCGTACAGCTAGATTCCGGAAATAAGGTTTTGATAGCCGTTTTGTGTATGTGGGAAGCGAAAAATTTGACAGGAGAATATTGAATGAAAAAACTCGTTAGAGGAGTCGGCATTCTGTCGCTAATGGGTCTGTTCGTCGTTTTTATGTACGCACAGGCTAGGACAGAAACCGCTCTCAGTATAGCGAACGATTCGCAATTAAAATTGAATAATAGTAATGAAAGTCTGAATTTAGATTTAGTTAATGACGATAAATTGATAAAGAAGACGGTAATATCAAAAGCGGCGGGTGCCGGGGCAGCAAGCAAGGGATCTTTTACAGCAACAGCGTACTGCTTGAAAGGCAGAACAGCATTAGGACACGGAGTTCGGCGCGGACTTATCGCCGCTGATCCGAGAGTTCTCCGCCTGGGTTCCAGAGTGAACTTGGGAGGCGGTGCATACAGCGGCCAGTATCTGGTTTCTGACACCGGCGGCAAGATCAAAGGGCGCAGGATCGATATCTGGGTTCCCAGCTGTGCCGAGGCGAGACGATTCGGAAGACGAACGGTTTCACTCGGAGTTTTAGGACAACAGTAATAATTTAATAATTGAATAATGAAGGCCGCTTCGATATTGAAGCGGCCTTTTCTATGTTTCGATATTGAGCTCGGGGTCATTCGACTGGGACGATGAGCTTGATCTCATCGAGATCTGCGAGCTCGACCAGTTTCTCGATAGCGATCCGCCCTGAGAGAATATCGCCCTTTTGGTCTAACAGCTCAAAACCCGCCTGCCGCAGTTTTTCCACTATCGCTGGTGAGCCCGTCGCAAGCGTGATCCTGATCGACGCATTTCCATCGTGGACGAATCGAACCTCGTTCACGCCAGCCGGCGCTTTTTTCGCCAATCGATCCGCTAGGGCATAAAGCCAGGCATGCAGCTTGTCTTTATGTTTCTGCAGACGAATCGCCTCGGGCGTATTCGCTACCGGGGCTGGCTTGGGGCTAGACTCTCCTCCGAGCGTTGCCGCTGGCATACGAAGGTAGCTTACTCCGCTACTTGCCCCATTGCCTGATCCGGATCCGCTTCCATATCCGACGCCGGATCCTGACCCGCTCCCGCTACCCGCGCCCTTACCCGACCTTCTCTTTGCCGTGACCACGCGGCTTACCGGCAAGTTGATGATCTGGGATGACGTCACGGTAGTGCCCACCCGGGACGAAGTAACATCCACCGTCGCGTTACCTCCACCACCGCCACCGCCTGAGTAGTACCCTGTTTGATTTAACCGCGCGACCGAAACAACTGCCTGCAAATTCGCGCCGCTCTTCTCACCGTCAGTGCCCTCGGGAATGGCAACCGGCACCGGTATCGTCACCGGTTTCCCGTTTTGATTTACGACGCGATCCTCGACGGCTACGAACGAGGTATTGTCCGTCAAAATACGAAACTCGAGTCCGAGCTGCGTAATTTCCTTCGCTGTCTTCACGACATCAACGCCAGACTTTCCGCGCGCTGTTGTCAGTTGATCGATCCGCTTCCGTGCCCACAGAGTTGCCAAGACATCATTTAAAGGTTCGGCCTCCGGAAGATTGACCGTGATCTCACGCGAGTATTCCTGCCCCGCAACTTTCCCACGTAACCGAATAGTTCCTTTTCCTGCTTTCGCATAGCGGCCGTTTATGATCACGGGCTTCGCCGAGAACAGATCAGGAATCTTGACTGGATACATATCCGCCACCGGTAGTCCGTTCCAGTCGATCGATATGTCGGTTAGCAGAGGTGTCCGAACTCTTTCGTAGAACTTCCTCGCCGCTTTCGAACCATCGTCCGCAAGAGATACGTATTCGACCTCACCGTTTCCGACCTCGGCCATCTTGTCGAGGAGGTATCTGTTTACTGAATTACCGATACCAAACGAGAACACGCGGGTTTTCGGATGCTTCTGGATTTCCGAGGTTATTTCATCGTCATTGCCAACCTCTCCGTCAGTCATGAAACACGCGATGCGGATATGGTCCTTCGAATCGGAAGGATCAAGCGCGGCCTTGATCGCTTGCATCATCTCAGTGCCGCCC